>CAZILJ010000532.1:0-2548 GCA_964539915.1 uncultured Acidobacteriaceae bacterium
TCGATGCGCGACTTCTCATACGCCGCTTTGGCCGAAACCAGATTTGATTCGCCGGTGGTCAAGGTGGCGGCGTCTTGCAAGATCGCGGTCTCCGTGGTGAGGCCCACTTTCAGCTTCTGCTGATCGGCGTCCAACGTCTGCCGTGCCAGATCGACAGCGGACTGTGCTGCTTGCACCGACGCCCGGTTCTGCTTCACGTCAAATTGCGCGTTACGAACCTCGATCCGCACCTGATTTTCAAGCTGCAGTTCACGCACCTGGGCCTGGCGGTATTCGAGTTCAGCACGGACCTGGTTCGACTGTGCTAATCGATTGCGCAGGGGAATGTTGAGGCTGAGGCCCACGCCTTTGTCGGGCGAGGTCGAATTCACAAGCTGGCTCAGAGTGCCTCCATACCCCACGCTGTTTGTTTTCTGAAACGGAGGAGGAGCTTTCGCCGGATTGAAGCAAAAACTGCCGGAGGTGGCAGAACAATTGGGCACGAGGGCATTCACATCCCCACCTACGCCGGAGCCGCCGTAATAGGCAAAAGCTTGCAACGTGGGCAACATGGCATTGCGCACAGACTTGTTGTTGATATCGCGCGACTGCAAATCGATCCGCGACTCGACCAGTTCGGCGCGATGACGCAGAGCGTCGCTGATTAAGTCCTGTATGGGAATGACAGTTTCTTGTTGCGGTATCACCATGGCGGATGTAGGTATTACGTCGGCCTCGGCAAGCTTCGGATCCTCGATGCTGCGGCTGAGGGCATTCTTCATGAGCAATTGCTGCAGTTGCAGGTTGTTCTGCGCGACGATCAGGTTTTGCTGGTCGGTGGCGACGGTGCTTTGCGAACTGACAACCTGAATGGGAGGCACCGTGCCGACTTGGGCCTGGCCCTTGGAGTCCGCCAGCGCCTTCTGGGCGTAGGTTAGCGATTCCTCCTGTACGCGAACGTTCTCATAGGCGAATACCAAATCCCAGTACATGTTTTCGATCTGGTCGACGGTGGTAATGACTTGTAGTCGGAAAGCCACATCGGAAATCTCGCGGTTGTTCTTGGCAATCCGGATGAAGCGCGTGTTAGGCAGGAAGCCAAAACCCTGCAGCAGGTTTTGAGTGAAGCGAAACTGGAAGCTCGAGCCCAATTGCGGAGTGAGCAGGCTGGTGGGATTATTCGTGGTAAGGTGCGAGTTGTTGAAGGCGCCGGTCAGCGAGCCGCCCCACTCGAATCCCTGCGTATATCCGAAGTTCGAAGTGTAAGTGTTCTGGGCCACCACGGGGACCGGACTGAACACGCTGACAGACTCAGTATCGTTCTTGTCGAGTTGGATCGTAGCGGTCAGCGCAGGATCGAAGCTGGTGATGGGCGCTCCGATGCCCAAAGTTGAACTGACTAGGCCGTTGGTTCCGGTGCCTGCGCCTCCGGCTGCTACGGTCGTGCCGCCGGTGCCTGAGCCTACCGTGCCGCCGAGCCCGCCCACGCCTCCGCCCGGTGTGTTCTGTACGATGCCGGTGTTAACGCCCAGAATGCTGGCGCCTGATCTGGCGCGCAGCAGATCGGCTTCGGCGATGTTCAGGTTATAGCGGGCAATATCAAGATCGAGATTGTTCTCGAGCGCAAGCGCGATCGCATCATCGATAGACAGATAGATTTTGCCATCCTTCATGAGGGAGTCGATGCGCGGCGAATTGCCCAGGTTTGGCTGGGGGACTTGCTGCGTTTCGTATGGTTGGAGCACGCGCGGAAATGCCGAACGGGGGACCGAATAGTCTTTCAGATGAACCGCCTGGGGCTGCGCGGGCTGAGGCGTCGCCGGTGGCGTCGACTGCGCCGGAGGCGCCGGCGCGGCTTCCTGTGCTGAAAGCGAAGGCGAACTGGTAGCAATCCATAGAGCGGAAGCCAGGTACAGTGGCAACAGCCGGACGACAAAAATCAAACGCGGTAAAAGCATCGGTCTTCTCCTTGCACAACTTCTCCTGGGATAACGGCCCTTTGCATCTTGGTGGTGCCGCATTTAAGTCGGCGAATAAGAGCTTCCTGGCATAACGGGCGCGGATTTCCCACAATCTAACTCTGATGATGCCAGTCTTGGATGCAGGGCACAAAAAACATGTCACTTCATCTTATCGGGAGAAGTTTCAGGAAAACCGCGGCGGATTGTAAAGAATTGTGAGAAAAACAGAACACGAGACAAGAGAAAAGTGGCGCCGCTTTCTGACGAGAATAGCGGCGCCATGGTGTGCGATGTTAACTACGGTTGAGGCTGAACAGGTGGTGGTGGCGTCTCCTGCGTCGACGGCGCGATTGCGGGCAAGTCCTTACGCGGGGCAACGTATGGAACGTTGGGCATGCGTGTGACTTGGCCGCGCGCGGCATCGTCGATGCTGATGCCGTTGTGGTCCAGCAGAGTGCCGACGGCGCGATCGAGTTCAACGCGCGATTTTTCGTAGGCAGCCATCGCCGACATCAGCGTGGATTCGGCAGTGGCCAATGCGCTCCGGGTTTGTAGAACTGCCGTGGTCGTGGACGTACCGAATTGATACTTCTTCTGCTCGGCATCGA
>CAZILJ010000533.1:0-4616 GCA_964539915.1 uncultured Acidobacteriaceae bacterium
AACGCCGCGTGGAACCTTGTCGGCCGCGTGCACTTCAACCTCGCAGAAAACCGCAAGGACGATGCAGCCCCATTTGCTTTTCTCGCGACTTATACCACTCGCCTGTCGGCTCACGCTAAGGCGCAACATCTTCCGCTAGGACAGGCTCTCGGCGAATATGCGGGCGCGGCCAACCGGGATCGCCTGCTGTCGCTGCTTCTCCCCGTTCAGAGAGCGTCGGAAAGCTGCGCCTGGCTGAAAGCCATGGTCGATGCGGGCGAGATCTTTCACCCCCTACGGTGGAGGCCGTCGGAGGCCATGCAGCTTCTGCGCGATGTTCCCCAACTGGAGAGTGCGGGCGTAGTGGTGCGAATGCCAGCGACCTGGCAGGCCAACCGACCTCCGCGCCCGCAGGTAACGGCTAAGGTTGGGGGTAAGTTGCTGTCGGGTCTGGGGCAGGATGCGCTGCTCGATTTTCGCATGGACGTCACGCTCGACGGCGAAACGTTGAACCCTGCCGAGGTCCGCGAGTTGTTGGCTAAGTCGGATGGGCTCGCGCTGGTTCGAGGGCGTTGGGTGGAAGTTGACCGGGAGAGGTTGAGCCGAATGATGGAATATTTCGGCGAGGCCGAGCGCGTCGCTGCCGAACGTGGTTTCAGCCTTCGTGACGCGCTACGTATGATCGCTGGGGCCGATGTGAAGGCGGACGACGACTCTGCTGCCAGCCAAGCGGACTGGGGAAAGGTCGTCGCGGGTCCGTGGCTCGCGGAGACCCTGAAGGGATTGCGCAGTCCGGAGGAATTGGCTGGCATCGATCCCGGCTCCGCTCTGAATGGCACTCTGCGTCCCTATCAGCAGGTGGGCGTGCGCTGGCTTTACCTGCTTGCCAAGCTCGGTCTCGGGGCCTGCCTCGCCGACGATATGGGTTTGGGCAAGACTATTCAAATACTCTCGCTGTTGCTGGTGCTGAGACACCAAAATCGCGACCAACGACAACCAAGTCTTCTGGTTGCGCCCGCTTCGCTTCTCTCCAATTGGGCATCGGAACTGGAACGGTTTGCGCCGAGTTTGAATGCGCTGATCGCCCATCCGTCAGCGCTGCCTGCGGCCGATCTTATGACCCTCGCGCCCGGGCGTTTGCAGGATGTGGATCTGGTGATTACGAGCTACGGCTCGTTGCTGCGTATTCCATGGATTGCGGAAGCCTCCTGGCGCTTGGTTGTGATCGATGAAGCGCAAGCCATCAAGAATCCGAACGCCAAACAAACTCGGATCGCCAAGAAGTTGAAGGCGCAGGCGAAGTTTGCGCTTACCGGCACGCCCGTTGAGAACCGGATTGGCGACCTCTGGTCCATCTTTGATTTCATGAATCCAGGATTGCTCGGAACGTCGAAGGAGTTCTCAAACTTCGTAAAGCGCCTGGAGGGTCGGACTCACAATCCGTACGCTCCATTGCGCGAACTGGTGCGCCCATATATTCTGCGGCGACTGAAAACCGACAAGACAGTGATCGCAGACTTGCCGGACAAAACCGAGGTTAAGGCGTTCTGCCAGCTCAGCCGCAAGCAAGCTGCGCTCTACAAACAGGCAGTGGAAGAACTAAAGGAGGCGCTCGATGGAGCCGATGGCATCCGTCGCAAAGGTCTAGTACTGTCATTCCTAATGCGGTTCAAGCAGATTTGCAACCATCCGTCACAGTGGCTGGGTGACGGCGCTTGGAGTGAAGAGGATAGTGGGAAGTGGGTACGCTTGCGCGACATCGTCGAAGTTATCGCCGCCAAACAAGAAAAGGTTCTCGTCTTCACTCAGTTTCGGGAGATGACGGCTCCGCTCGCGGCGTTTCTGGGATCGATTTTCGGGCGCGCCGGGGTGGTTCTTCACGGGGAAACCGAAGTCAAGAAGCGCAGGGATCTGGTCCGCCGGTTTCAAGAAGAGGAAGCTGTGCCTTTCTTCGTGCTTTCTCTCAAAGCGGGCGGCGCGGGCCTGAATCTCACTGCCGCATCCCATGTGGTTCACTTCGACCGCTGGTGGAATCCCGCAGTTGAGAACCAAGCCACGGATCGCGCTTTTCGCATTGGGCAGAACAAGAACGTGCTGGTGCACAAGTTCGTCTGCCGGGGAACCGTCGAGGAAAAGATCGACCAGATGATCGAATCAAAGCGACAGCTTTCCAAGGATTTGATCGAGGGCGGCGCTGACCTGCTGCTGACTGAATTGCAAGACGAAGAACTGCTAAAGTTGGTGGCGCTGGATCTCAATGCAGCACTTAAGGAAGCGTGATTCATGTACGACGATTGGGGATGGAGACCTTATGTGTCGGTGGCGGAGCGGCGGCTGCAAGCCTTGCGCGAAACGGACAAGCGCAGAAAGAAAGGACACGTCGTTTCGCCGGTGATGGTTGAAGGACGGGCGATCGTCAAGACCTTCTGGGGCAAGTCGTGGTGCGATAACCTCGAACGTTACAGTGATTTTGCCAACCGCTTGCCGCGCGGGCGGACCTACGTGCGCAATGGTTCAGTGATTGATCTTCAGATTTCGTCCGGTGAGATCAAGGCGTTGGTCAGCGGTTCGGAGATTTATGAGGTAACGGTGAAAGTCGCCCCAGTCACGAAGGCGCGCTGGCGGTCCATTTGTAAAGACTGCGCTGGCGCGATTGACTCGTTGATCGAGCTTCTGCAAGGACGCCTATCCAAGGGTGTCATGGAACGGATCTGCCTGCGGAATACGGGTCTGTTCCCATCGCCGAAAGAGATTAAGCTCTCGTGCAGTTGCCCGGACTGGGCCGAAATGTGCAAACATGTTGCGGCAGTCCTTTACGGCATTGGCGCTCGTTTAGACCGACAACCTGAACTCCTTTTCAGGCTCCATGGAGTCGACGAAAAAGAGTTGATCGCCCACGCCGACGTCGCGTTTCCGCTGGCCAAGAAGGGCCCGGTAGCAAAGGTCCTCGGCGGGGCAGACCTTTCCGAACTTTTTGGATTGGATATGGCTACGAACCCCGCCGCCGAAACGGGGCGTTCGGTCCCCGTGCCTGCCAAGGCAAAGCGCGCAAAGAAAGGCGAGCCGAAAGAGGAAAACGACGGGGCCCGCTAGGATGGCACATTCGTGAGCGAAGAGTGGGAATTTAGTCTGGCAGTGGGTCGATTCCTCGTGCAACAGGCGACAGTAAAGCTCCAGAACAACGAGCACGACGATCGTGAGGCATCAGTAGCAGCGCATCCGCTCTCACCACGATCACTAG
This sequence comes from uncultured Acidobacteriaceae bacterium, assembly GCA_964539915.1. Taxonomy (GTDB): domain Bacteria; phylum Acidobacteriota; class Terriglobia; order Terriglobales; family Acidobacteriaceae; genus Sulfotelmatobacter. The sequence goes on from CAZILJ010000533.1 coordinate 3,221, forward strand.
CGGGGAGATTCTCTCATCCACAACTTCCGAAGATCATCATTGCCCGTCTGCAAGAATGGAAGAGTGGCATAGTGCGTTCCTCCCGGTATGCAGACGATCTGGTTGCAGAGGCCCCTAGAGATTATGCGCAGTTTAGACGGGTAGTCGATGCCAAACTTCTTTGCCGCCAAAATAGAAACGACCGGAAAGCAGCCAATGTGAATTTCATCGTCGGGTGGACACGTATACGAGAGACCTCCATCTCCGATCGGCTCAAGCTTGTCCTTAGAAAACAGGCTCTTCGCAAGTTGCAGTGTTGCCTTCGCGATCCAGTTGGCGACCGACCCTCAATGCTTCTCCGACGTTCCCGTTTGCGTGCACAAGCATCCAGGTCTTTGCGCCCACGATTTGCTCCTCGATACGTATGACGCCGGAACTCTTGTTTGGCCCACCTGGATAAGACCGGTTTTTGCCGGGCTCCGAAGAGCTTTAGCCATGCCTCGGTGTGGGCTGATCCCAGTGATGGGCGACGATGCGCCACACCCGGGCATCATGATTGGCCGATTGGCCAGTTAAGCCCGCGCTAGGGGAACAACTACCATTTGCGCGATCGGCTACGGCCCAGCCTATCGCCTCGGCGCGATGCGGCTCCGATTAACGCCCGGAATCACGTTCCGGTAGCGCACTCTTTCACGACCTCGGCAGCGGTCGGCAAAGTGAAATGAAACGTCGCGCCCCCTCCGGAGTTGGCGGTGGCCCACAAGCGACCGCCATGTGATTCCACAATCGAGCGGCTGATCGCCAGGCCCATGCCGGACCCCTGCGGTTTGGTCGTAAAGAACGCGTTAAAAATCTGATCCGCCTTCTCGGAAGGCAATCCCACACCGTTGTCGCTCATGGAGATGAGCAGTTGACCATCGTTGCCTAGTTGCGACTTAATGGTAAGCTCTCCGCCCGAGTCCTGCATGGCCTCGATGCCGTTGAGCATGAGATTCAGAAACACCTGCTGCAGTGGAACACGATCTGCACTGACTCTGGGAAGGTCGGCGGCAAGATCTGTGCGCATGGGAATTGAGTACCGGTTGGCTTCGCTGCGCAGCAGGACGAGCATCTCGCGGATGACTTCGTTCACATCGACCAACTCTCGTTCCGCTGGAGCACCCTGCTTGTAGAAGGACCTCAAGCGGTCGATGATTTCGGCCGCTCGTTTGCCGTCCCGCACCGTCCTTGTGACCGCTTTCGACGCCCGTTCGATATCCGGCTGGTCGCGCCTAAGCCACCGCAAGCAGGTGTCGGCGTTTGTGATCGCCGCGGCGATGGGCTGCCTTAGCTCGTGAGACAAGGAGGCGGCCAGCTCTCCCAACATGCTGACCCGGTTAACATGCGCGAGATCTGCCTCTAGCTGGCGCAGCCTCTC
>CAZILJ010000534.1:0-3762 GCA_964539915.1 uncultured Acidobacteriaceae bacterium
ACCATTGGCGCGGCGTATGGTTCGGTGCCGCTATTTATGTGGCAGTCCCCGCAGGAGATATTTGCTCCCGTGTACGATGGTGCACAGCGCGGTGTCTCATCAAAAATTTCCCGTCCCCGGCGAACTAGTTGGCTGTGGTCATCCGCCGCAACCGCCGGCTGTGAAGACATCGTTAAACTGCCTGACGTTTGCTCGTGGTCCGCGCCCTTATAGCCGGCCAACAGCAACACGCTCGCCGCAAGGAGCAGCGGCCCCAGGATATGACGCATCATTCTTCCCGTTTCTCGCACGGCTTGAACCCAAATTGGTTCAGGACAGAAATTGAGACCACAATTACGTCGATCATTGTCCTGAGATCTCCTGCGGTGGAGCATAGAGAGAACGCACAAATTCGACCAGGGCGCGCCGCTGATCTGGGCTGAGTTGGATTCGCCATGGGGGCATCGCCGTTCCTGGCACTCCATTTTCCAAAACATCCCAGGCCCGTTCTTGTGTCGGCTTCTTAAGGTGGAAGTTTGTTGGCGCTGGAGCGAGGGCGCCGGCTGCCGGCCCATTGCCCGCCCCTGTGTCGCCGTGACAGCCGCCGCAGTTGGCCGCAAAAAGCGACTTTGCCGCAAGAAGCAAGTTCAGGCTCGTAGCTTCTTGCGTCGAGGGCGCAGCACTGGGAGGGTGCAGGCTATGGATATAGGCGACAAGAGCTCGCAAATCTTCAGCGGGCAGCTGGCGCCAGGGCGGCATGGCAGACCCTGCAACGCCATTCCACAGCACGCTGCTCAATCGTTCATCGGAGAAGCGGGCAGCCGTCAGGTCTGCCGGTTTGGGTAGCAGACTCGCAGAAGCTTTGCCATCGCCCTTTCCGGCGGATCCATGACACGAAGCACAATTGGCGGCAAAAACGATTACGCCGCGGCTCACTTCTTCCTGTAAGTCATCCGGATCCGCCGCAGGATGCAGAACGGGCACGCTGACGCTGTATCCTCCCATCATGGAAATCGGAACCGCAGGAGGAGTGCCTCTGGCTGAGGGTTCACCCGACATCGCCATCTCCGTCGTCTCGGTCTGGAAACTCGCGGTCAGCGTCTGGCGGTCAAAACCGGAAAGTTGTCGCGCGCGTCCAAGAGATTGGAGATAGGCCAGCACATCCAAGCCTTCCTGCGTGGGCTGATTCGGGCTGCCATTAAATAGCCACGGATAGGGAGGCATCACAGAGTCCCCCACCACAAGCCGAGGATTGAAGAGATGTGTGAGTTGCCAGTCAGGGGTATGAAGGTTGAATTCGCGCGATAAATCCGGCCCGATGCGGCGAGTGCCCCAAAGCTGCGGGTAATCGTATTTCGTTTCCCACGGTTCGGTCGGCGCTCCAAAACGCCGTACATCCGCCGCGAGAGACCGGACCTGCTCGGTATGGCAGTAAGCGCAGCCTTCGCGTCCATAGATAACTCGGCCCCTTTGTTCGGATGCGGTGAGCGTTGCCATGGTGACGGGAGCCACTTGTTTGATTTGATTTTCCAGTTCTTTGCCAGGGAGGATTGCAAGAACAATGAATGAGAGCGCGAAGAAACCTGCGCCTGCACCGAGGGCGACCACATGCGCATGGCTGAGCCAGCCGGTCCAGCTGAAGTCATGCGAAGCCGCCGAGCCATTCTCGAATGCAACGATCTCTTCTGCGGCCACGGGTCTGACCGCGGACATGATTGTCTCTGACCTTGGCCCGGTAACGAGAGAAACCCAGAAAAGAAGAAAGCCTGCGAGAATAGGAAGTCCCGAGAGTGTACGGACCAGCCAGTAACTTTCGACCGCACGGATCGAATCGATCCATGGCGCACTCGACTGCCAGACTTGCGCCTCGACCAGGCCCGCAATCGTGAGATCGGCGACCATCAGTGTCAGGCCCACGGCGAGGAGCCAGAACGACCAATTCATTAGGCGCTCGTTGTAGCGTGTTCCGGGGATGCGTTGCCACAAATGGGCGATGCCGCCAAGCCCGATGAAACTCGCAAAACCGATCATCGCCAAGTGCGAGTGGCCGATGACCCAATCCGTAAAATGAATGAAGCGATTGACGGGCATCAATGCCTGAACCGAGCCCTGCAAACTCACGACAAGATAGGCGACGACACCGAACCAGACGAAACGCAGCGGGACGTCCATCGAGGCAGTGCCACTGTTTCCGCGCAAGGAGAGTAGCAAGTTGGTGACAACCAGAATCACGTCCATTCCGAGGTAGGCCGACGCCACGATGGCGCCCTTCTGCGCGGACATGGGGATTGCGGAATAGACGTAGTGGTGGGTGCCATTCAATGGATAAATAAAGAAGAGCAGCCAGAAGCCCACCATCGACAGAAAATGACTGAAGATCGGGCGGCTCGTGGTTGCGGGGATCACGTAATAAGCAATGGCGAGAGCAAATGGCGTTACGAAGAGGCCGACAGCATCGTGAATCCAGAGGCCGCTGAACGCTGCGCCCCGCGCCCCGGGAACAAGCTCAGGTATAACGTTCCCCACTGGGTACGCAAGCATCGTGAAGATAACGCCGCCGATGATGTACCAGCCGCTTACATACAGCTCGGAGAGCCGAGCTCTAAGAAATGGCAAGACGAACTCGAAGACCATTAAAACGAAGGCAAGGACGACGAAGGCGTCCACGACGAGCGGAAACTCCGCCCACTCCAGCGGCTGGCTGAAACCGGCAGCCACCAGCACCCATCCCGGGAGGACCACCGCAAAATTCCAGATGCAAAAGAGAAACCATCCGAGCCTGCGGCTCAAGACCGGCCGATTTGCCAGGCGTGGGACGACATAGTAAAAGAATGCCAGAAATGCGTTGCCTAGCCATCCGAAGAATATGCCTTGCGTATGGTTGTAGCGAAGCCGGCCCCAGGTAAGCCATGCGTGGCTAGCCAGAAATTCTGGAAAGCTGAACTTTGTGGCCACCGTGATGCCGAACAGGACCGAGATCACTAAGGTGACGAGAGAGGCAAAGACGTGGGCGCGGATCAGATCGTACTCGATCGACGGAAGTGCACCTGAACTCTCGCGATCTGCTCGCGTATTTAGACTGGATAAATTTTTTGCGAAGGTTGTCATTTGCCCACACCTTCGCCCACATTCCTGGCTTGAACGAAACTGTTTAGCATCCAGCTGGCGAGCGCGATCCTGTCATCCAGCGACAGTCCGGACTCCGGTGGCCCGGGTGCGAAGTTGCCCCATCCTGGCTGTGGATGTGTCACTGCCGAGCCGAGTCGAGAGCGCAGACCCGCATCGCCAGCCGCTGTGGGAAATTCGCGGCGATAGAAAGTCACAATTTCCTGATAACTCGGTGCGGTGGAACGCGTGGTCATTTCATGACAGCCCGCGCATTGCTGCTGTGAGATTTGGTAACCGCGATCCAGCAATGCAGTGTCTTCTTGCGTGGCCGGCGGAAGAACCATGCCTCCGGTCGGAATCGGTTCGCGTACCGATTCTCCAAACAGGCGGCGATGGTCGCGTGTTCCCCACCAGGCTAGAAGCGTGCCCAGTAGCAGTACGGAACCCACCAGGCGTATCGGTGGGCGCGACGCCTGTTCACTTTCGGTGTTATTCGCCATATGTGCCTTTTGGACCTTTTACGGCGCCGGCCTTTCCATTGATGGAAAACAGGTAGTCCGCGATTTTCAGCGCTTGCTCATCGGAAATATGTGCGCCATAGACGTCCTTCATTTTCTTGACTTCGCTCAGCCACGTAGTTCTGGGAAATGGCGGCTGCATCGTGATGTATCGCGG
>CAZILJ010000535.1:0-12927 GCA_964539915.1 uncultured Acidobacteriaceae bacterium
GTAATTCAAATTCAGTTTCGGCTTTGCGCGTGCTCAAGGCGGGCACGGTAAACCCGGAGATCGTCAGCGCATTGGCAAAGTCCAAGGTGCTTACTTCGGGAGCTACTTTCAAGTGAATGTTTCCGTTCGGCATGATGACGGGAGTGAACTGAAGCCGCACGCCGAATTCTTTGAACGAGATCGTCACCGCGGTAAAGCCCGCGCCCGGCTGCACGATTGGGAAAGGAAATTGACCGCCCGCGAGGAAGCTTGCTTCTTTCCCGTTCACCGCGATCAGGTTGGGCTCGGCGAGAATCTGCAGCAAGTTTTTGGTTTCCAGGGCTTCAATGGTGGCGCCGAGATTGATGTCGGAGCGGAACAGAAACAGATTCAGAACGTTGTTAATGGTCGTGGCAGGCGTAACCGTGGCAGTCCCCGTTGTCCCTGGGACCGTTTGGGTACCGGGAGTGATCGTCTGCGGACCGAAGCCGCCGAACTGCCCAGTCGTGACCGTACCGATCGTATTGGCCGCTCCCGTAGAAATGAAGTTGACTCCGAGTTGAGTCAGGACCGAGCGGTCCACTTCCGCGAACTTGACTTGCAATAAAACTTCTTGCGATCCGACGGGTCCGAAGGTGAGCACATTAACGACTTTCGGTGAGTAAGCGCTGGCCAGTTCTCCGGCGCGCTTGGCGACATCTTCTGTGGAAACGTGTCCGGAGAGCACGACCGCGGCGCGGGAAGGCGTGACTGAGATCTGTTCGTCGGGAAAGACGCGGTGCTCTTCTTCGGAGCAAGCGCTGACATCCACATCCACGCGAAGGTCGAAGCTGCGCGAGCGTTCCAATTCGTCCCAAATGAGAAGTGAAACTTCCCCGGGAGACTTGCCATGGACCAAAATCTGGGTGGGCGTGATGACTTGCGCGAAGGCAATGGCCGGATCGGTGACCGAGATGCGCTTAAGTTGTTCCGTGGTGTTAATCAGAAGAGATTTGCCCACCATGACGCGCAACGGAGCTGATCCTTGAGGCTGCTGGGACTGCGGCGGCAGGGTGGTGGTCTGTGTGCCCGTGGGCGTGGGACCTTGGGACTGCTCCGTCGGGTTCGCCTGTTGCCGCATCTCGGAAAACGCGGGCCATGAAAAGGCAGTCGTAAACAGTAAAGCTCCCAGCCAGGACGCGCAAACTCTCATTCTCAGATCTCTCTCTCCCATTGAGGAAGCTTGCCAGAGCGGAACAAGGCAACCCGCAGAATCGAATTCTTACGCATCACTTGGTTTCGGAACTCTCGTCTGGGAATTTGACTACATCCGGTTTCTTGTCGCCCTGGTAGACCTCGACGCTGATGCCAGTGGAGGCAGGGGGAGGGGCGGCAATCTTTCTGGCGGTGGTTACCGTGTGACGAGCGCTTGGTTGCACGGGGGCTGGTGCGGCGACTCCCCGGTAAAGACCTCTGGAGTTGGAGGACGGTACTTCATCTTGCTTCGTGTCGAGCGGATTGCGGAGCGCGAGTTGAATATGTCCTTCAGAGCTGGCGAGAGTGAGCCGCTGAGCATCGTCGGGCGAAACCAGCAGCGTGATGACAGCGGTAGTCTGCGCCTCGCCGGTGGCGGTTCGTTCCAGAGTATGACCCGACGCCAGAACCGCGACGTTCTGCAGGACGGTTGTGGTCTGCTGCTCGCCGGTTCCGCCCGGAGTTCCCGTGAGGAGGACATCGACTCGGGTGCCCGGTGTAACAAAGCCAGCGACCGAGACGATCTCATTCACTCGCACCGAAACGGCTCGCATGCCGGGAGGAATTAGCGACGGAAGGCCGGATCCGGCATTCTCGCCGGCTAGCCGGTTCGGCAAGATAAACTCGCCCTTCGAGATAGGCACGATAACTCCGTGACCTAACACATCAGAACGCCTCCTCGGCGATCCGGGAGGGAGATCAGCTGCGGGAATCCTGATGATTTTTATGTCGCGTTCTTCTACCTTCGCTCCGACCTGCAGGTCGTCGGCAGCTACGATCACGTCGACTCCGGGTTCGGAACCGGAGCCCGACTTTAACTGTAAGTTCCGGTAGACGTACACACTTGCAACGAAGCCGAGCGCGAGCGCTAGAATCCCGATCAGTAATAAACGTGTGCGGTTCATACTGCTCCCTTAAAGGACCAAAACTGTAACACCGCCCCAAAGTGTGCTTGCGGCTCTTGCCTTCAATGCGGGTTGTTGGCTACTGGATGGAACTGGCGACCGAGGAAAACACGTTATTGGCGTTGGACCCAATTAACCGGACAGTTCCAACGACAATGACAAGGATCACGGCCAGCATGACTGCATATTCCGCGATATCCTGTCCCTCCTGATCGCGCCAAAGTCTGCGTACAAGCTCCATAGGTTGGCCCCTTTTCTGGTTGTGTGAGATCGAGTGAAACCGACCGGCAGCTTTCTGGGACGAACAGCTTAGGATGGTCTCTCGATTAGGGGTAATCATACCTTGCAACCAGCCCAAAAAGGCGTAATTTCTTGCATACTTCGAAGAAAAGCGATTACCGCCGAGTATTGCCTCAGAGGGTACATTTGGACCTTATGGCTCAGGTTTTGCAGGGTCTGAAGGCAGGTCGAAGCCGGGGGAGAGACCGTGGAATTCCCGGCCTCCCGCTCCGGGGGCGCTACTCAATAACGAGCCCAGAGCAAACGCAACTGCCAAGGGCAGCAGCGGGCTGGTATAGAGCGGGATGTCCCAAAAACGCAGCAGAGTATGGATCGGAAGCCGGACCGCAAGCAGCACCAGGCCGAAGGTGGCAAGCCAGGGCCACGCCATCAGGGCCCAAGTGGCAGCTGCTAGAAGCGCAGCGAGCGCTCCCGACGAAGACCACGCCCCGCGGCGCAGCAGGTAAAACAGCCCGGGCAGCAACAGGAGCTGAGCGTGGGGGGCTAGGGTCGGAATGACGACCAGAGTCACAGCCAGAAGCAAACTGGTGACAAGAAGAAATTGCATAGAATCGGCTGGTTCTGATCGATGCTTCCACGAGAGCGCCAGGACTGCAAGCAGAACACAGGCGGAGACGAGCAGTCCCAGTTTCGGAGTGAACCAGACATCGAACAGAGAATGACCGTAAGTGTAGTGGCGATAAGCGCCAAGGACGTGAAAAAAGGAGCGAATCCAGCTCGGCACGATCCATTCGCTGATAAGAACCAGCAAGCCCAGCGTTACCAAGAAGCCGCCAACCAAACGGCGCCTGTGCCGCCAGTCGCCGACCGCCCAGAGAGCAAGCCAGGGAATCAGCGCGATGGTGAATTGCGGTTTGAACGTCGACAGGGCCAACAACACGCCGGCTAAAACCAAGCGGTTTGCCGAGAGTAAGAAAACGGTAACCGTGATGAGCGCCGCTGCCATCAAGCTGAGGTTTTCTAACTTCAAGGCTTGCAAAGTGGGGAAACTACCGAAGGCGAAAATTGCAATGATCAGCCACTGCACCGAAGGAGGGAAGCGGAGTACACGCAGCCAGAGGGCGAAGCTCAGCAGCGTCGCCAAGGCAGACAGGCATAAGAATGTTTTCTCCGCCTCTGAAAACGACAGGTAGACGGTGGGACCCAACAGCAGGGCAGTGTAGGGAGGGTAGGCAAACCCACCTTCGAGGTTGGAGGGATCGTCGATTGAAGTCGAACTCGCAGCGCCATAGATTACAGTTTGGATTTCGTGTGCAACCGCGGGCGAATAGGGATTGCGATGGTGGAGCAAAAGTTCGTGCGCTCCCCACCAGGGCGCGTAGAAATCTGTGAAGTGCGAAGGCTGGTTAGCGCTCCAAATTTCCGCGACGTAGAAAGCCATGCTTGCGGCCGAGAGGATGCTGAGGAGTAGCCACAAGGCAGTCTTTGAAATGAGGGAATTCTTCATTCCCAGTTCCGGGAGAGCGCTTGCGGCTCGAGTCGCAGGCTGCGAAATGAACCGTCCGTGATAGCGATGGCGAGCGCGGCTACTGGCAAGGCAGCGACGATGTCGATGACGTAATGCATCTCGAGCATCAGGATCGCGCCCACGAGTAACGCGTCATAGGCAAGGAGTGCGACCACTAAGCGACGCCAACGCCGCAGAAACCACAGCACGATAATGGGTTGCACAATGTGCATGCACGGAAAGGCGATGAAGTAGTCCGTAGAAATCCGCGAGATGGGCTCATGGTTCCATAGCGCCAGCGCGTCTCGGATGATGGTCTTCTGAATGTTGTAGGACTGAAGATCCGCGGGAAAGCGCGAGAAGTGAGCCGGGCAGAGGTTATAAGGTCCCTGGGCGGGCCAGATATAAAAAATCACGAGGGCGAGATAGTACGACAAGAGGACGGTTCCGACGAACTGCAGCGCCTGCGTTCGTCCGTCCGAGAGAGCCAAGAGAATGAGGCTCGCGCCAATCTGCAGAAACATTCCGAAGTAGATAAATTCCAAAGCTTTGAAAAAGGAAAGCGGAAACATTTGCAAGGCCCAATGAGTCAGTTCCGACACAGAGCGTCCGTCCAGCAGCCAACGGTCGATCGCGGCGAGAGCAGGGTCGGTCGCGAAGTTATAGCGAACCGACACGATGACGTTGTTGTAAGCCAGAACCATCAGGAATCCGAAAAACAGGTACGCCGCCGGTGTGAGAACCGCGAACGCCGCTTGGCGCAGCCCTTTCGGTGTTCGCCGATTGTATAGTTCGAGCAGCGCCACGGCATCTACGGTCAGGACCAAAGCCCGAAGCCAATTGGTGATCCAGAGAACAACGGCAGAGAACAGAAGCAGGGGAACGAGGCGAAGCGGATCCTTGCGATAGCGTCCGAGCAATGGCTCTAGAACTTCTCGGCGGGGCATGCCTATGAGGCAGAAAAGGACCGCCGCGAAGATAGATTGCGCCGACAAAATAAACCAATAGGCCACGCCGAGCGTGATCCAGTCGAATTTGAGCGGAAGATGCTCGCTCCGAAGGATGGGAATGAGGGCCAAACTTAGCAGCAGTCCGACCCAGGAGTGCCAATAGCGCGGCTTGAAGGGTGTGAGCGTTTTCATATCCGCCGAGACGGCAGTTTCAATGTTTACACTGGCGCGAGATTCACCGCAGTATTACCGACGGCAGCGCTCGTGGGTTGCTTGCGCAGCAGTATCACGGCCAGCATTGGAAGATAGAGGAAAATCACCGTGCAGCGCCCGACTTCGGTGAAGCTGGATGGGATGTGATACCAGCGCCAAATGCCCGCTCCCCAGCTGAAAAAAACGGTCCAGATGATTTCGCGACGCGATTGCGGAATCAGCCAGAGGGTAAAGCTGTCAAAAAACCAGCGCTGCGGCATCAGTGCGGAGCAGAAAAGCAGAAGCGCATCACGGCTACGGTAGCGAAGCAATGCGAGGATGAGCAGCACTCCCGGAAGAACGAGGATCGGGATGAAATGCTGGTAGTTTCCAAGCTGTCGAAACCATAGCAGCGGCCACCTGGGCATGATAGCCAAGGTCCCGAGGCCCAGGCTGACGCACGCGAGTGTTCCGCGGCGGCTGAATCGGGTCAGAAAAACAGGCAAGCCAACTTGGGGTTTGCACATGGTTGCCGGCAGCAGCAACGGGAAGAATCCGCTGGCTGCGATGATGGCAGACCATTGCACGGTGAGAAGTCCAGCCCAGTATGGATAAGCGAGAAAAATGAGCAGGCGGGTGTAGCCATGACGCGTCAGTCCGAAGGCGAGAGCGAAGGAACTCATTCCCCAGAAAAGTCCGGCCGCCAGTTCGGGCTGGAGTGGCACGAAAGGAAGAGCGAAGAGCGCCGCACTGAGCGGATATTGTTCGAGCGGCGTATCGTAGGGGTTTTGTCGCTCCAGCATGCGGTGCGCGAGATGCAGCGCCCAGCGGAAGTCGGCCGCGTCCTGATGGAGGTGTTTCATCAGGAACCAGCAGAATGCGCCGGTTGCAACGCCGATTGCGGCCGAGACTGCGATTCGCCATCGCATGAGGATGGGCGGCTGCCCACACAGTTGTAACATGAAGCGGTTCCTATGGAGTCCCCGTCGGCCGGTTGAAAGGAAGGTAGCTCATTTTGCGGACCCGCCTGCGATTCGCAGTAGCTCTCGTGCTCGCCGTATTGACCTCGGCGAGCACCTGGTTCTACATGAATCAAATTCTGCGGGCGCAACAGATTGCCGACGCCGCTGCGCACAACCGGCCTCGCGGCAATTTATCGGATCTCTACCCTCGCTGGCTGGGAGCACGCGAACTGTTGCGGCACGGGCGCAACCCGTATAGTGCGGAGATCACGCGCGAGATCCAGCAAGGATACTACGGAAGGCCCCTCGATCCTGGGCGCGAAGGAGATCCCAAGGACCAACAGAGATTCGCTTATCCGGCTTATGTTGTGTTCCTTCTGTCGCCCTCCGTTGACATCCCGTTTGATGCGGTCGAGACGGGCCTTCGATGGCTATTGGTATTGCTGGCACCGGCGACAGTCTTGCTTTGGCTCTATGTGCTGCGGTGGAAACCGCCGGTCGAAGTGGCAGTGATTTTCTCGATCCTGATGCTGGGTTGGCTGCCTATGGTGCAGGGCATCAAGCTGCAGCAGCTCAGCCTCGTAGTGGCAGGATTGCTAGCGGCATCTGGCGCATGCCTGGCCGGTGGATGGCTGATGTTTGCCGGCGGATTGCTTGGGCTAGCGACGATTAAGCCGCAGCTGACCTGGCCAATTGTCTTGTGGCTGTTGCTCTGGGCAGCCAGCCAGTGGCGTTCGCGATGGCGGTTCCTGTTCGGGTTCGGATTCGTCATGCTGCTGCTGGTGGGCGGAGCGGAACTGGTTCTGCCGGGATGGTTGCAAATGTTCGCCGAGGCCATTCGGCAGTATCATCAGTACACCCAGAACCAATCTTTGTTGGTCTGGTTCTTCGGGTCCATCGTGGGGCGAGTTCTGGAGGCACTGAGCGTACTCCTCTGCGCCATTTGTGTATGGCGGGTGCGCAGGGCGGCAGCCACGACTACCGTCTTTGGGCAGGCGTTCGCCCTGATGTTAGCGCTTACGGTGGTGATTGTTCCGATGTCCGCCCCGTACAATCAGGTGTTGCTGGCGCCCGCGATTTTGGCGTTGTTGAGGAGCGAGAGTTCGAAGGAAGCGATCCTGCCGTCGGTGCGACGGGTGCGCCAGATCGGAGCCTTGTTGCTGGCGTGGCCGTGGATCGCCACCGTTGGGTTAAGCCTTGGGTACCCGTGGCTGACGCCTGGTGTCAGGGGGCGAATCTGGCTGATGCCGTTTTACTCGAACTTCATGGTGCCGGTTTTCGTCTTCGGATTGATGATGCTGCAAACCTCAATGATTGAACATGATTGAACCGCATGGCTTGCGAGACCGCGCAACAGCGGAGTAGTCTGTTCGAGCAAGCGATATTGCTTCAGAGGCGCTGCCCGACGCCAGAGGCGCCGGCGAACTGTGCGCCGATCGACCATCCATGTCCCTGACCGCGGTCAGTCAAAGTTCCTCCTCCGGCGTGTTTCCCGCCCTTGTGTTTGTACAAGGCAGCGAACAGAAGAGTATCGTCTTGAACCATACTCCGTTCACCGTGGGGCGCAAGGTGGATAAGGACTTGGTGATTGCCGACCCGCGCGTCTCGCGGGATCACGCCCAGATCCTTTTGGAAGGGAAAGACTTTTTTCTCGTCGACTTGAGTAGCAAGCACGGCACGTTCGTAAACGGGGAGCGCGTTCAGCGGCAGAAACTGGAACGCGGCGATCGTCTGGAGTTTGGGGCCCGCGATTCAGCTTATCTTCTGTTTAATCCCGGACATGCTACTTCCAACACGGCTCGGGAGTTTCTCAGCCAGATTTCCGGCATTCAAATCAAGCAGGAAGCCACCGACCTGGAAAAACTCACGCTGTTTCTGGAAGCCGCGCGAAAGCTCAATACGGCGGGGGTGCTCGACGAGATTCTGATGACGATGCTCGACGTAACCCTGGAACTGACGGGTGCTGAACGGGGCTACGTTTTTCTCAAGGATGAAGAAGGAAAACTTCGGTTGCGCGCCGGCCGGAACTCGAAGAAAGAACCGCTCCTCGACGACAAGACGATTTCCCACTCAATTCTCGAAGAATCGCTGCGCTCGAACCTGGAATTTCTCTTGACCGACACCAGTAGCTCGCTCGATCTTGCGGGCCGGCAGAGCATCGTGGCGTACGATCTGCGAACGGTGATCTGCATCCCGCTGCGAAAGATGCAAGTGCAGGCCACGCGCGATGTACAAACCCCATTACCGGACGCGCACTCCGCAGCCGCCATGGGCGTTCTGTACGTGGACTCCCGTTTTCGCTCGCGCGACATCAGCGGAGTGAGCAAGGATATTCTGCACGCGATCGCCATTGAAGCCGCGTCGCTTATCGAGAACGCGCGGCTGGTGCAGGCCGAAGAAGAATCGCGACGCTACCAGCAGGAGTTGAGCATCGCCGCCAGTATTCAGCAGCGGCTGATGAAGGTGAAGATTCCCGAGGTTCCGTTCGCGAAAATGGACGGCAGGAACCTCCAGTGCAAGGAAATCGGGGGGGATTTTTATGATGCGGTCAACACCAAGGAAGGGCTTGCGGTGGTGCTTGCCGACGTGAGCGGCAAGGGAGTTTCCGCGGCCCTGATGGCCTCGACGTTACAGGGAATGATTTATTCGCATTTAATCTCAGGGATGCCGCTTTTGGACGTGGTGACTGCCGTAAACCGGTTTTTCACCGAAAAGATGGGTGGCGAAAAATACGCGACGGTCCTGCTTGTGCGACTGCGGCGCGATGGCGACTTGGAATACGTGAATTGCGGGCACGTTCAGCCGCTTCTGGTGTGCGGAGGAGAAGTCATTCGTCCCCCGCATGGGAATGTGCCGGTGGGCCTGCTTGCCGACGCGACCTTCGAAAGCGCCAGGTGTCAGATGAAATCGGGCGACCGCTTCATTCTGGTGACCGATGGCGTCACCGAAGCGGAAAACGCGATGGGCGACTTTTTTGAAGACTTTCGTCTGGAAGCGGCGGCGGCCAAGTCTCCCACGCTAGACGGAATTTTCTCAGCCGTGACCGCATTCTGCGCCGGGAACCCTCTTAGCGATGATTGCACGGTGGTGGAACTGTGCTACACCGCAGTGGATGCCTGAACCGATTCGCCTGCGTCATGCGCGCAATCGGCTTTTCAATCTCCCCGTAGGTGCGGACATCGGGCAAGCCGTAGCTGTGATACCTGACGCTTCATGGCTTCTCATTGCCCCTCGCTTTCGCTGGGAGATGGACCAAAGCCCCAACGTTCACGCATGGCTTGGCGGAAGCGCTCCCGCTCCTCAGGTGTCATCTTTCCGCAGCGCTCTCGCATGCGGCTACGGAAATTGGGGCGCCCAGAGCGATGCGACCCCAATCCGCCGAAGAGAATGCGGCACAGAGCTAACAGTCCAAGCCCTTGCCAGAAATTGATCTGGCGCCAGCCAAACAGCGATGGCAACAGCCAATTCCACAGGCGCATCACCACTTCGCCGCCGACCAGGGCAAACAGCAGCATCGCCAGAATCCCCAATGGAGCAATGAAATACCATTTCTTTTTCATGTTCGGTCCCTCATGCTTTCGTGAATTCGTCGTAAATACTTTGCAACCGCTCGCGGAGATGCAGCACCGCGTAACGTTTGCGCGAGAGCAGCGTATTGACGCTCACGCCGGTGTCGGCGGCCATCTGCTTGAAACTCCGCCCTTCCAACTCGTGCGCAACAAACGCTTCGCGTTGCTCGTCCGGAAGCTCGGCGACCGCCGACTCGAGTTCGTCGAGAAGCAGGTTGCGGGCGTAGAGCGCGTCCGGTCCGGCATCGGGCGAAGGTAGCAGGTCGTCGAACCGCAGGAATTCGTCGTCATCGGTTTTTTTGTGCGCGGCGTCGGTATTGCTGAAGCTCTCCGGCTTCTTCTTGCGGAACAGGTCGGTGATGCGATTGCGCGCTACGCGAAACAGCCAGCCGGTGAGGTGCTCAATCGGCATCAGCAGGTGGTTCGCTTCTACCAGTTCGTAGAAGACTTCCTGCAGAATGTCCTCAGCGTCGCGCGGGTCGGGCACGCGCCGGCGAATGAAGTTCCGGAGCCGGGACTGCTCCCGCTTGACCACTTCGGAGATCCGCTGGTCCTGTTCGATAGCCATCCGCTCGAGAGTCGCCGCGCCCTTCATCTAGGGCTGTAGACGAATGAGCGATCCGGATATTGTATGGTCGCTAAGTGGTTGAGCTCTAGAGGGATGGTGGGCGCAGCCGCATCCTGGCGGAAAAGGCATCGTCTAGGTCTAGGCTACGGTGACGGTGTAGTCCTTGCCTTCCCAGCGATTTTCCTTGGGCCAGAAAAATGTAAAAACCGCTTCGGCCCCGACGGGTAGTGATGCGGTCGGGAGGTCGAGCGTGTAGATGCCGAGACCGGTGTCTCGGGTATCGGTGTCGTGCGTGGTTTGCCAACTGTCCACGCTCCAATGCACCCTGGCAGGAGTGAGCAGCACAATCCGCAACGTCTTGTTGCTCGGAACGCTGCGTGCCTTGTTGTTAAACCGCCAACCGAAGATTCGGCGCACATGCTTATCAATCAGATAACGCTTGACGGTCTGTGGAGGCTGGTCAAAAATCCTGTTGTCACGAATGGAACGGCGCAGCTTTATATATTCCGAGTGGGCCCAGACCAGTGGGCAAGCGGAACCGGTCGGCTTGCCGCGAAAGAGCTCGAGCGAGGGAATGTCGGCGACGTCCCAGACTTGTTCGGGCAGGAGGCGGCTTTGCCCGGTGGGCGAATTTTCCATTACGGTAAGAAGTGCCTCTGCCTCGTCGCGGTGCCCGGCCGCCAGGGCGTAATGGGCGCGCTCTCCAGCAAGCAAAGGCCACGCGCGGCCAATGCCCGTCCCGTCGAAGGCGGAGCCATCTTTATGCTCACCGTAGCCGTCTCCGTTGTAGCGATACCAGCACGGTCCCTGCGGCAGCTCGACCGACAACAGCGCGTCAATGGCCCGAAGCGTGTTCAGAATGCGCGGGTCATCGGGCGCGCGCAGGCCAAACCGCACCAGAGCGAGAGCATCGGGGCTGATGATGTGGTACGCACGCATGTGATCCTGACCCGGCGGACGATTCTTGATCGGAACGAAACCCAGTGTCGGCGACGCAAACCCATCGGTGTCAGGAGGAGCGATGCGCACATAGTAGCCGTCGATGCCGAGTTGATTCGCCAGGTCGCCCCCGTTGACGTAGACCCAGCGTTCAATATTGTCGTTCCACGCGTCGGCAGCGTCGCGCATGGTTGCGGCCTGTTCGTTGTGCCCGGTGAGGTCGGCGATATCGGCTCCGGCCAACAGCGCTGAAATTTCAACAGCGAGGGTGAACGGGGAATACCCCCCATCTTCCTCCCAGCGATCCTGTTGTGTCACAGGACCGTTGCGCAGGATGAAACTGACCGCACTTCGCACCATCGGCCACCACCGGTCGAGTTTGCCTAAAGCCTCCGGGGCTTCGCGGCGGAGGAGGTCAATCAACAGTATCGGAAACGCGGTTTCATCCATCTGGATGCCGCTCCAGTAGGGACGACCATCGAGCCACAGGTTCTGCGCCCAGTTGCCGGCGGCTTCCTGCGTGGTCTCCAGGTAGCGCAAGACGCGCACTGCGTCGGTGACCGCTCCGGCAGCCACCAGGGCACCCGCCGATTCGACCAAATCACGCGGCCAAACCAGATGGTAGCCGCCAAGATCCTCATCACCCTTGTTGAAGCCCCAGGGAATCGAAAGGCTGGCAATAATGCCGCCCAGAAAATCCTTTGATTCGTGAGTACGCAGCACGGCGGTCGAGGCACGATACAGATCACACTGGCGCAGCGGTTCGTCGAGGGGCAGTAACTGGGTGTGCCAGTTTTTCCATTGCGCGATGTAGTGCTGCCGAAGGTCTGCATAGTCCTCGAACAAAGTGGATCTGGCCTGCTGTGCGGCCTCGGTCCAAATGGCGCCGAAACCCAGGGCAAGCACGAACTGCCCATTGCAGGCAGCGAGGTCGATTTCTCCAGTAAAGGCAATATTGCCGTTTTCCGCGCGCGTATATTCCCACTCCATTTGGAAATGCTCGGACAAATCTTGCCAGCCGTCGGAGGCGCCCACGAATCCCACAGAAGTTTTCTTCCACGGAGTCGAGGATGCAAAACCGAGCGTGACGCCTTGGTGCGCGGCGAAGAACATCGGGTAACCCTTGTAGTCGCCGATCCATCCGGTATTTCCATTCCCGCAGTTCGCCAGATGCGGAGAAAGCACGGCGTAAAGGTGGTAATCAGAGAGTTGCCCCTCGGTCGGTTCAAAGCGGATCTTCTGGAGAACCACGCTGCGATATGGATCAGTCAGAACTTCCTTGTGGATGCGATACCGTCCACTGTTGTCGGTGTTGATCAGTTCAAAGGCGGGTATTCCTGCCTCGACGGGGTGGTTCTCAAAGGTGCAGTGACGCTTCTCCTCGGAGAAGAAATCAAAGCCGTTGGTAACAATGAATCCCATGTCGCGAGTACAGGCTTGGTCGACGCGGGGAAAATAAACTTCGTTGAGGATTCCATGACTGAGCGTGAACCAGACTTTGCTGTGCTGGTTGAGCGCCGTACCGGCGCCCGTCTTGGCGCTCGAAGTCCATCGTGGCGGAATGCCGGGCCAGCCTGGCGCCGAGCGAGTGGGAGAATCAGGCATGAAATCTTGCTCCTCGGGTGGTAAATACTTCGCAGAAAGAGACAATCCTTTGACAATGCGAGGCTAGCGCAGCTGCTGCAGATCTCATCCAATAATCAGTGGCTTTGGAACCGGGCAAATTGCAACTCACCTACGACAGAGGAAACGAGATCGTCGATAATGCACCAGCGCGATCACAGGTTTAGAACATTCGGTACGCGAGCGGGGATCATAGTAACAGCCTTGTGGGCATGTTGCCTTCTGTCCGTCATGGTGCAGGCTGAAGACAGTCCGCAACC
>CAZILJ010000536.1:0-2530 GCA_964539915.1 uncultured Acidobacteriaceae bacterium
GAATCTAGTGGGTTGTCGGGGCGCGGGCAAAATTTTACAATCATCTCGCAGAGAAGGCCGCGAAAAATGCGAAAGGGGTGGCGGCGCTTGGAGACGGCAGCTTACGGGTGGGGTAGACCTTGGCGAGTCGCTCTGTTGTTCGTTTCTTTGACGGGCGCTCTGGCGGTCATTCCCGGATTTGCGCTGGCTCAAGATCAAAACGGTCAGACCCCGGCTCCGCCGCAAGAGAATCCTCAGTCCCCAGAATCTCCCAAGCCAGAAAAGGCTCCGGAGGAAGGGAAAAAGGAAGAGAAGAAAGACGAAACTGCGAATCCCGCGCAGGCCGCTGCAGACAAAACGAAAGAAGTAACGCAGCAGGCGGCTGAAGCCACCAAAAAGATGGGACAAGCGGCCCTCATCAAAGCGCGAGATTGGGAAAGTGGTTGGCTCACCGGGGTGTATGTGGAAGAAGGTCAAACCATGACTCCACTGACCCGGAAACAGCGCATTGAAATCTACCGGGAACAAACGCTCACCACGCCGGGAGCGTATATGAAACGCATGTTCGCAGCGGGGATTGATCAGGCCCGCGGGGTCCCATACCAATGGGACGACGGTTGGGACGGATACGTGGAGAGATTTGCATCGCGCGAAGGGCAATTCATCGCGGCCAACAGTCTGGCCGCTCTGGGTAACGCAGCCCTGAAGTATGAACCTCGTTACGATCAGTGCACCTGCAGTGGCTTTTGGCCCAGAGCGAAACACGCGATTATGCGCAACTTTCTTACCTACAATGAAAGTGAGGTGCATCTGCGACCACAGTGGGCGCTGTATGGCGGTTCGTTTGGCGGGGGACTGCTGTCGACCGCATGGAAACCTCATCCGCGCAATGCGTTTGCCGAGGGCAGCCGCGCCATGCTGGGGCAGGCGGGTTACGGCGCACTGCTGAATTTCTTCATCGAATTCTCGCGCGATATGAATCGCAAGATCGGCGCCAAACAGAAGAGGTGAGCTGTGCTAAGCAGGCGCAGTTTTGCCCGGCTTACGCGGCGAACCTAGGTTAAGCGGCAGATCGTCCGCGGGCAAACTGTGCGACCACTGCGCCGAGGGTAAGCAACGACATCATCGAGATAATTCCCAGCGAAATGACGCAGTAAATACACCAGACGCCAAGGACGTGCGCTTCGATGTTTGCAAGGTGCAGCGAGAATGCGAGTCCAGCAAACGTAGGGACGAGCAGCAAGCGGTATGCGCGGAGCCACGCCAAGGCTCCCATCAGTATGTATCCGGCGATGCCGACCGCTGCTACGGGAACTCCGGCGATCAGCGCATACCGGCTGTGATTGACGACGCCGCAGTCCCAACGCTCATTGATGCTGCATGGGGCGTCGCCATACATCCGGTAATGTTCGCGAAGGGCGAGAGAAGAAACGATCACCCCCAGCAGGGCCAGAATCAGAAGCAAATATTTCATGATGCATCCTCAGGGCTAAGACCAGCGACAAATGTTACGAACACTTGCGATCCTATCAGGCGCAGGATCGGAGTGGACGGCTTCACCCTTCCGGTCACAAGGGGCAGGTTCATATTTCCAATGTTCACGCGCTGCCTCTTGTCGGTCTAGCTCTGAGCGCGGGGGGCAATGGCGCGGTGGAACTCGGAAGGTCTCGCGAAAGTTGCGTCCGCACCTCATGCACTTGGTGGCGTCCGGTTCGATCTGTGGCAGCGTGTCGACGCGAGGTTCGACCCGTTCGCCGGCAGCAGGTAGAAGTCGACGACTTTGTAATCCTCCCCCCTGATTTGTTGAAAACGCGACAGGATAAGCTCGCGCTTTTCCTCGATGGGCAATCCACTGAGCCCAGGAAAGGTTGCGAAAGACGCTTTCATCCCGAACCGGTCGGCATCGGCGTTTCGACCACCTCGTCAAGAGGGTGGCGATTCGCTTCGGCTTCGTCGTCTACGATCTTCAGCTTGCGGTCGAGATCGACTTTCGAAATGATTCCTTCTTCCTTATTTTCGATGATGCGGCCCCGCCTTGCGATAAGAATTTCCTGCCTCGTTTTCAGTTTGTCGGGCCGCCCGCGAGATGTCCTGAGGGCTTTCGCTGCCTTGAAAAAGCAAGCAGGATAGGCGACGAAAATGAAGAATCTCTACAGCTGGGGGTAAGAAAACTAAGGCTTAAGAATACGGTCCCGGCAAATCCTGGAGAATTGTTCGCAGGGCGGTTTCAAAGGCGGTTCGTTCGGGGGGCTGGGCACGCGTCGGCTCCATAACGAGCTAACCGGGAAAAGAATGCGCCAGTGCCGATCCAGAATTCCGCGAGGGATTGCAGATTTTTTTTGTAAGTACGGGTGACCGTATATTCCTTTCCGCCTTTGACCCGCAGGCCACATTCTCCGCTGTGGAACGGCCTGATTTCTTCCACGAACCACGAATTCACGAGCACCGAGCGATGGATACGAATGAATCCGTAGGGCTCGAGCTTTTCGGCCACTACAGAAATTGACTCGCGCATCAAATGGGAACTCCCGTTCCTCTGCAGCGATACGTA
>CAZILJ010000537.1:0-3337 GCA_964539915.1 uncultured Acidobacteriaceae bacterium
TCCGGTCTGGGCGCGTTCGCCGACTCACTCACCGACGCGACCCGTGTTCCTTACGCGGATATCCCGACGTTCCCGCGGTCAACCGCCATCGGACACGCCGGACAAATGGTTCTCGGCAACGCCGGCAACATACCGGTCGCGGCCATGCAGGGACGCGCTCATCTCTATGAAGGATATTCCGCGCAGGAGGTGACGTTTCCGATCCGCGTCTTCGGCCGGATGGGAATTCGGGCGGTCATCCTCACCAACGCCGCGGGTGGAATCAATCTCGGGTACTCGCAAGGCGCGCTGGTACTGATCCGCGATCACATCAATCTCCAGGGAAGCAATCCCCTGGTCGGTCCCAACGACGACCGCTTCGGCGTCCGCTTCCCCGACATGTCGCAGGCCTACGCGCGTGACTATCGCCAGATCGCACGCGAGGAGGCTGGCAAACTGCGAATCCCGTTGCACGAAGGCGTCTACGCCGGCCTGCTGGGCCCCAGCTACGAAACACCGGCGGAGATCGAGTATCTGCGGAGAATTGGCGCGGACCTGGTAGGCATGTCCACGGTCGCCGAAGTGATCGCCGCTCGCCACCTGGACATCAAAGTTCTCGCGATCTCGTGCGTAACCAACATGGCAGCGGGCATTCTCGACCGGTCACTCTCCCATGCAGAAGTAATGGAAACCGGCGAGCGAGTCAAAACCATCTTCGAGGCGTTATTGCGAGCCGTGCTGCCGCGAATGGCACAAGATGTCAGCCACAATCCTTGATCATGCAGTGCTTCCGATCCTGTGGTGACGGCCGCCTCGGCGGTCCCGCGTCGGCGAAGCCGCGCGGCACCAGGGCAGTTCACAGTACTCCGTTGAGACCTGGCTGGCTACGTCTTATTTGCCCGCCCGCGGAATAAACAACTCCGCAGGCGGCTTGATCCCATACATCGCCGCAAAACTGTTCTGATTCACCGCCACCCCCAGATGCCCGCGCGAGTCAATGTAGAGCAACGGCTGTCCCACCGGCACGTCACTGAAGGTTTTCACAAAGTTGAGCTTCATTTCTCTGCTGCCGACCTTCACCGGAACTTCTTGCCCGTGCTGATAGCCGAGCTTTAAGAAATCTTCCGCGTCCACGTTCGTAACGAGGTTGCCGAACGGCCCGTCGGTCGCGATCACGGTGGCGTTCAGTCCGTACTCGTTGAGCGCGGGCGCCTTCAACTCGAGTCGCACGAGATCTTTGACCGCCATCTCCGGACCAACTTTGCTCCAATCATCGCCGCGCGCCAGGTGTGCGCCCACCGGCGAAAAAATATCGCGGCCGTGAAACGTGGAAGACAGCTTGCTCCCAATCATCCACTCCGGATTGGTAATCTCACGAGCGCCTTCGATGCCATCGCGCTGCGCCACGAGTGTCAGTAGTCCGTTGTCCGGAAGCACAAAATATTGCCCGCGCTTCGATCGCGCCACGATTGCCTTGCGCGTGCTGCCGACACCGGGATCGACCACCACCACAAACACCGTCCCCCTCGGATAGTACGGCGTCGCGCCATACAGAAAACGGGCTCCTTCCAGAATGGAGAACGGCGTCACCTGGTGCGTCAGATCTACGATGCGCACGTCGGGCATAATGCCGTACATCACTCCGCGGCAGATCGCGACGGAATCGTCCACTATCCCGAAATCGGTCATGAACACGATGCTCGGCGGGTACTTCTGGGCAGGCTCAGTCGCCGCGCGCGACGGCGCTGGCGCAGCCGCCAGCATCACAAACACCAAAGCAAAAACGATAGAGCCCTTGCCCCTACGCCACCATGCAGTCATTGATTGTTTCCTGTCATTGAAGCTGAGGGAGCATTCTAAACAACCCCACGGGAAACGAAAAGGCACAGAGCACGCGCTCCACGCGCTCACCCGGCCTCGTTCTATGGCCTCGTTCTATAATAGTGACGTCTAATTTCCGGAGGGATTCATGCCGCAAGCCATCCCCGAAAAGTACAAAGATCTTTTTCAGAAGCGGGCCTTTGCCAGTTTGGGAACGTTAATGCCCGACGGCCAGCCGCAAGTCACGCCCGTGTGGTGCGACTTCGACGGCGAGCACGTGATCTTCAATTCCGCCCGTGGGCGTCAGAAGGACCGCAATGTCCGTCGCGATCCCCGCGTGTCGATGGCCATTATCGACCCCTACAATCCATACCGGTATCTTGAGATTCGTGGCCGGGTCGTCGAGATCACCGAAGACGGTGCTGACGAAAGCATTAATAAGTTGGCGAAGAAATATCTTGGTGTTGATAAATATCCGTACGCGCAGCCCAGCGAAGTTCGGGTGATTTACAAAATCAAACCCGAACACACCACGGTGATGGGATAGTCGTAGAGTCGTAGCGAGCCACGTCTTTTGCCGTTGCATGCAGGCTAGCAGAGCCGCGCCAGCATTGTAGAGCTGGCGTCCAGCCGGCTGTCGACGGGGCGACGCGGTCTCGCATGGGCTTAACTTATTTGAGGAGACCGTACATCCGCACCTACAACCTCTGCTTCCTTGGCCTGGGCAACGTCAATCGCACCCTCATCCGCTTGCTTCGAAATCGCGAGCAACAACTCCGCGAACAATACGGAATCTCATGGCGCATCACTGGAGTCGCGTCGCGCCGGCTGGGATGGATCGCGGATGCGGAGGGACTGGATTCGGATTTGGCCGTCACACTGAGGTCGGATCCGCTTCCAAACATTTCGCGTGCGGGGGCGCCGGCGCCACACGTCGTCCGCGAATGGCTCGGCGCCGCTCGCGCCGACGTGATGTTCGAAGCGACGACCCTCAACGTGCAGAACGGTGAGCCCGCTGTCGGCCACATCCGCGCCGCCCTCGAGCACCGAGCCCACGCCATCACCGCGAATAAAGGCCCGATCGTTCATGCCTATCGCGAACTCCGCGATCTTGCGGCCGCGCATGGCAAACGATTTCTCTTCGAATCCACGGTAATGGACGGGGTTCCCATCTTCTCTTTGTTTGATCAACTTCCCACGATTCAGCTGCAGGGCTTTCACGGAATATTCAACTCCACCACCAACGTGATCCTCAGCGAGATGGAACAGGGGCTCAGCTTCGATGAGGCCCTGAAGAAGGCCCAGGAACTCGGGGTCGCCGAAACCGATGCTAACCACGACATCGACGGCTGGGACGCTGCCGTCAAAACGGCGGCGCTGATCACCGTTCTGATGAATGTGCCGGTGAAGATCGAAGACATTCAGCGCGAAGGCATTGGCGACTTAACGATGCAGGCGGTGCGCAACGCCCGCCGCGACGGTTGGCCATTCAAGCTCGTGTGCCGCGCCATGCGTGACCGAGACACCGTACAAGCGA
>CAZILJ010000538.1:0-3018 GCA_964539915.1 uncultured Acidobacteriaceae bacterium
GCGCTGGCACCCGCTGTCGCAATCCCGATCATGCTGGGAGCCGGAGTGTCCGCCGCTCCAGGTTTCGCATGCGTGGTCGGAGACTTGCCACCTTTTACTACAAGCGGGACCTCACTAGGCTGGGTCTCGTCAACAGGGGTGTTACCGGCGGCCGATGTTTTGCTCGACGGTTTCGTAGAAGTCGGCGCAGGTGAGAGGTCGACACTCTCCGCCGAGCCGGTATCGTCCGACACATGAGTCTTCGCAGGCAGCGTTGCGAGCGGCGAACTGGATGAAGATGTGGGTGAAGATACGGATGTCTTTGGCGCCGCCGATGTTGGGGCTGGCTGCGCGCCGCTGGGTTTCGCGGTATTAATCGTCGCCACCGGTGCTGAGATCGGTGCGATTGGAGCGCCTTGCGGTTCACTTGGCCGATCGTGGAAGTGTGTCCAACCAGCATAACCGCCTCCGGCTATGATCACGGCTGCAGCCAGTCCCAGAAAAATTTTCTTCTTCCCGCCTGATTCGGCTGGGGTATTGGCTCCACCAAACGTGAATGACGGCGCGGATCCTACGATGGGGAACGACTCAGCTTGAACTATTTCCGCCTTTTTCAATCCAGCATCTGCTTCAGCAGCGCGTGCGGGCGGTGCTTCGACGATGCGAGCGCTCAGTGATTCACGGGCTGGAGCAGGCGCGCTGGCGGCTCCGCCGCTCGATGTCGATGACAAGCCGGCTTGCAAGGCGATCCTTGCTTCGGGCTCAGCCGAAGCGACAGGTGTTGGGAGCGACTTGATGGGCGGTGCCGACGTAGTGACCTGGTTGAACGGGGCGACAACGGAATCCTTCCCGCCAATTCCTAGCAAATCTTCGTCTTGATCTTGCGCAGCCGCACTGAGATTTGCTGTCGCGGCTGCGGGCCAAGAGCTGGCGTCGACCCTTGTTCGTGTTGAAGTCGCCGAGATTGCCGGAGGAGCCGGTTTCTGGTTCGTAACCGATTTTGTCGGCGAGGGCATGAGAGGAGACGCTGTGGTGGAAACGGCTGGCTTGGCCGGTTCGCTCTTGCGCAGCAGTCCGCGAGCCACCCGCAAGGTTCCCTTAGCCTGCTCGATGTTGATGGGTTTGGTCAGGACGAGGTTGGCGCCGATGCGAAACGCCTTTGCCACCCCCGCCTGACCTTCCACTACGGCCACGGCAAGCGACGCCTGGTTTGACGTCGAATTACGTGCGCTCTTGAACAACAATGTGGCATTCTGCTCGTTATCGCAGTCGACCACGACAGCGTCAAAGTGTTGGCCCATCAGCTTCTTGACTGCGGCGAATGGTTCCGTGCAGGACTCGACGTTGAACTCGAGCTCGCCTAGTACCTGTGTCACCGTGCGAGCGGTCTTTTCATCGGGACAGAAGAGAAGAGCTAGGTAACCCATACAAAACCATCCTAGGTACACAGGTAAGCGCCGGCAAGTTACGCTGGTAATTCGCTTGCCATGGATTCTTGTAGGGTTTCTGCTAGGTGAAAGGAAATGTTGATCGAATGCAGCACCGCTGACGCCAGAACATGGACGAGAGTAACGATATCCATTGCTCGCATACAATAGCGGGCCATGCGGGCGCGGATGCCGTTGTGGCTCAAGATCGGATGGACCCTCTGGCTGATCGTCTGGGCTCCGTTGTACTGGCGCCAATTCGGGCTTCAGAATTTTCTTTTCTTCTGCGATCTCGGAAATGTGTTGATCGGAATCGGCTTGTGGTTGGAGAGTCCGCTGATTTTGTCCTGGGCGGCCTCGGGCTTGCTTGTGTTCCAGATGATTTACACCGTGGACCTTGCCAGTGCCTTACTGACCGGACACCACCTTGTGGGCGGCACGGAATACATGTTCGATCCCGGGTTGCCCCTTACCATTCGCCTGCTCAGTTTGTTTCACATCGTGACCCCCCCTTTGCTCTTATATGCAATTTGGCGTCTGGGTTATGATCCACGCGGCTGGAAGCTGCAGACGCTGATGGCCTGGATCGTGGTTCCCATCAATTATTTCTGGAGGCCCGAACAGGATGTGAACTGGGCTCGGGGCTTGTTCTTTCATGAGCAACATGCCATGCCAGGCGGGGCTTTTCTACTGCTCTACCTGGTTGCCGTACCCCTGTTGGTTTACTTGCCCACGCATCTGTTCCTCGCCCGGCTGACACAGCGATGGCGAACTCAGGTCCGCGAATAGAGTAGCTCCGGCATCTCGCCGGCTATCCCGGCCCCAGACCCGAGCTCGGCGAGCGACCAGCGGACGGCCGCGCTACTCTCGAGTACTAGCCGGATTTGTCAGAATCTTCCTTTCTCCGCACCGCCGACTCCGCTGGTGGATACTCGATCGATCCCTTGAAGGAAGAAATGTCGTCGTCGTGGAAGTCGGGGAAGGGCAGCTGCTTCCCGTCCCGCAAGCCCGCAATTTTCTTCGCTGCGTTGTCTGCTTTTTCTTTCTCGACTCCCCCATCGCGGCTCAGATAGAGAGTCTGCGAGGGAAGGGCCAGGCCGCCGCCGGAGTCCTCCATCACATCCATCATGCGCAGCAACAGGTCTTCGCGTACTGCGGCAAATTCATTGAAGTCGCGCGTCAGGATGTAGGCAACCATTTCAACGTTGAGGGAGCCGCCCGCAATGTCGGTAAGGCGGACCCGCACGGTCTTGGTCTCCACTTTAGGGTGGCTATAAAGCAACCGGCGGATTTCAGCCAGCACGAAGCGGACATGGTCGGCCTTGCTCTCAGGGCGCAGCCCAAGGTTCGTCTTAAACAGAATCTTGTCGCGCCGGCTCAGGTTCTCGAGGTTGATGGTCGCCACGGTCCCGTTGGGAATCGCCACCAACGTTCGCTCGTCCGTGCGAATGCGGGTGGAACGCAGTCCGATATCTTCAACCACTCCAGTACGATCACCGAAGCGGCAAACATCGCCGACGCGGAACACTTCGTCGCCGAGGACGGAAACTCCACCGAACAGATTTTCGATGGTTTTCTGCGCCCCGAAACCGATCGCCAGACCGCCAATGCC
>CAZILJ010000539.1:0-2383 GCA_964539915.1 uncultured Acidobacteriaceae bacterium
CGCGCTCGAAACGGGGTGAGGGTAGACGGCCGGTCATGCCCACCGCACTGGAGATCCGAAAAGAGCAGGGGGCTCACTGGTACCCGGCACATCTCGCGAAGCCCGTTGTGAATACAAAGTAAGGCTCATTGGGACGCTTAGGAGGAAATCGATGAAACGAATTGTAGTGTTTCTGCTGTTCTTGTATGCCTGCCTGGGGCTGGCTCCTTCAGCCTGGGCAAGCTGGGGTAGCTTTGTCTCAACCGGTACCGCCACGGGAGTCGGCAACCCGTCTTGCGCGTTCGTCTCCACTGGGCACGTTGTCTGTGCGGTGCGAAATGGAACTTCGGCGCTCATGGTCAACGAGTTCAACGGATCATCCTGGGGGACCTGGAAGAATCTGACGGGAAACGTCAGCTCCGATGCCAGCTGTACCAGCGAAGGCGGCGGCAAGGTAATCTGCGCCGCGACCGCTACGACGGGCAACCTGCTAGCAACGATCTTCAATGGCACTACCTGGAGCACGCCAGCCAGCGTTACTGCGGCGCTCTATTCCGCGCCCAGTTGCGCCGAACTCACGGCTGGGCAAGCACTCTGCGCTGCGCGAAACTCCAGCGGCGGCCTGGCCTGGTCCGTTTACAACGGAACTTCCTGGAGCAAATTCGCTAACCTTGCGACTTCTGCGGTCTCCGCTCCAAGCTGTACCACCGATAATGCGAGCGGCGTGATTTGCGCCGTCTTCACGACCGGAAGCGTCACCATGGCGAACCGTTTCAGCGGCGGCAAGTGGGATGGTTTCCTCAACCTCGGTGGCGAGGCCGCCGACAAACCCGACTGCACCTCCCTGAACTCGGGTGGACAGATTACTTGCTTCGCCGAGGCTTATAACTCAGGCATCTATGTGGACCTTTTCAACGGACACGCTTGGACCGTCTCTGACTGGAGCGGCTATAGCAGCCTGGGCGGCCAAACGGTCAACAATGCCAGTTGTACATCGCAGATTGCGGATGAGCTGGTCTGCGGAGCGATCGGCGCTCAGGACAACGCCTTCTACGCGAACGTTGACACCGGAATCTGGTCGGGCTGGATCAAAATCGGCGGAACGGGCCTCGGCACGCCTTCCTGCGCGCCTCTGGGCACCGGGCAGGTTGTGTGCGTGGTCATGGGTATTGGGAACAAGCTGACCAGCGTTGTCGGGCCTTAGTCTGCGGTCAGTCATCTGACGGCGCCGAATCCCTGAAGGCGCAACGACGAAATCCGCACTTGGAGGAGAACGATGAAACGAGCTGTCGAGTGGTTGCAGTCCGTTGCTGCTTCGCTGGTGTCTATCCTTTCGGAATGCAGAAGTTGGGATAGCTTCGTAATAATCAACAATCCGGACGCGCATCTATCAAACCTGGGCTCGGATCGCGTCCGCGATCGGAGACTGCGGCGTTCTCCAGTTCTCACTTTCGTCTTCCTTTTGTTTTGCGTTCAGCTTTTCCCCTTTGCAAATTTGGCAGCGCAATCAGCACCGGCTCGAACGGAATCGCTGGACATTTTCCCATCGAAGTCATGGCGGACTCTTTCTTCGCCCGAAAAATACGGATGGTCCAAGGAAAAACTTGCCGCGGCGCAGGCCTATGCCAATGTGGACTCGATTCACACTTCCGCGGTGATGATCGTCCAGGGCGGTGAAGTTGTCGATCAATGGGGAGATTTCGACAAAAAGATTGACTGCTATTCCATCCGAAAGAGCCTACTGAGCGCCCTTTATGGAATTTACTCGGCTGAAGGCGTCATTGACATTAATCAGACCCTTGAACAGCTCGGCATCGACGATTCTCCCAATCCGCTCACGAAAGAAGAAAAGCAGGCGCGCATAGTGGATCTGCTTCGCGCACGCTCGGGCGTGTACCACCCGGTAGATTTTGAAACTGAGTCCATGCAGAAGAGCCGGCCGGCCCGCGGAAGTCACGTGCCCGGAACGTTCTGGTATTACAACAATTGGGATTTTAACGTTCTAGGGACGATCTTTGAAAAAAGGACTGGCATGAAGATCGGTGACGCCTTTTATCAACGCATAGCCAAGCCGATTGGCATGGAGGATTTCCAGCCGAACGACGTCTTCTATTTTGGCGGTCCACTTTCCATCCATCCCGCTTATCACTTTGAGATTACCGCGCGCGATATGGCGCGTTTCGGCTTGCTCTATGTCCGTCACGGCCGATGGAACGGCAAACAGATCGTGCCCGAAGCCTGGATCGAAAAAAGCAGTCACGCCAATGAGATGATAAAGTCCGACGGCGCGGATCACGGCGGTTACGAGTATCTCTGGTGGGTAGATTACGGCGGTGTTCACTTCCCGGAAGTCTCGCTTCCCGGAATCTATTCCGCGCGGGGAAACGGGGCTCATTACATTTTC
>CAZILJ010000540.1:0-4461 GCA_964539915.1 uncultured Acidobacteriaceae bacterium
CCCGTCCCCACATGGTTCGTCTTCGCTGCAACATATCGAGGCAGCCACGGTCAGCGGGCGCGTGGAAGGCCAGATTCTGCGGGGATCGCTGCAGCAGAAGCGTAAGGAAGAGGGTCCAAAGGATTGGATGACATTCGAAGAGGCGGTGGTCGCGGCCATTGACTTTCACGGAGCCCTGACCGGCACCGGATCCTACGCTCCTCCGCAGGAGGCACGCGGTGGGCGCCACAAAGGCGGCGGAGTGGGGCCGTCGCCGGCTTACTCGTATTCGGCGCAGGTTGCGGAGGTCAGCGTAGACGAAGAGACTGGCGAAGTCACGGTGCACAAAGTATGGGCGGCGCACGATTGCGGCCGCGCCTTGAATCCGGTCTCTGTGGAAGGCCAGATCATCGGTTCCGTCTGGATGGGCATGGGGCAGGCGCTCACCGAAGAGATGGTCTGGAAAGACGGCATGCTGATGAATCCCGGACTTCTCGAATATCGCAGCCCGTCATCGGTGGAGTCGCCCGAAGTGGAGCCCATCATAGTGGAGAGCATCGACCCGGAAGGCCCGTTCGGCGCGAAGGAATGCAGCGAAGGATCGCTGGCGGCAACGATTCCCGCGATTGCAAACGCAATCTACGATGCGGTTGGAGTGCGCTTGCATGAGTCGCCCTTTACGCCGGAGAGAGTCTTGGCGGCCGTGCGCGCCAAGAACCAGGCCAAGGCCCTAAACCTTACGCAAGGCGTTGACCCGACTTCGCCGCAACGCTTCCGCGAACATGGTGGTTCGCTGTGCTTTAAAGGGAAAGGACCGCAGCGCCATGCGCTCGACCCTGCGCGCCAGGAAGCTCCCTCGGTCCGAGGAGGCGCCGATTGAGCCTGCCGGAATTCAAACTGCTCCGGCCGCGCAGCGTCGAACAAGCGGTTCACCACTTGGACGAGCATGCCGGGAACCTCCGTGTGTTGGCTGGCGGCACCGATCTGATTCCGTCGATGCGTCAAAAGCTTTTCGAGCCGGAATACGTTCTCGATCTTCACGGAATTGCTGCGATGCGCGGGATCAGGCCACAGGCTGACGGCGGAGTAGAGATCGGCGCTCTTACCACGCTGCGGGAGATTGAACGATCCGATTTTCTGCGAAAGCACTACTCCGTGGTGGCCGAAGCCGCGGCTACAGTGGCCTCGCCCGTCCTGCGCAATATGGGCACAATCGGCGGCAACATCTGTCTGGACACGCGCTGCCTGTGGTACAACCAGTCGCTCACGTGGCGGAAAGGCTGCGGATTTTGCATCAAGAAAGACGGCGACTTGTGCCACGTAGCCCCAGGCGGAACGAAATGCTGGGCGGTATTTTCCGGCGACACCCCCCCGGCTTTGCTCTGTCTTGACGCGGAAATCGAAATCCTAAGCGCCGCCGGGGCCGCTCGTATCTCTTTACAAACTTTTTACACGGGCCTCGGTGACAACTATCGCAAACTCAGGTCAAATGAACTGGTTACACGCGTGTTCCTGCCGGCTTCGAGCGCGGAGTACCGCGGAGTCTATCGGAAACTGCGCGTTCGGGGCTCGATTGATTATCCGCTCGCCGGTGTCGCAGTCGTGATGAAGCGATCGAACGGTCAGGTCTCGGATGCTCGCATCGGGATTACGGCAGTGAATCCTGCCCCCGTCCTGGTGAAGGGAGTCAGCGCTTTGCTGAGGGGGAGGACAGTCGACGAGAGGTTGGCCGAAGCGGTTGGCGATCTGGCTGCGAAGACTGCGAAGCCGCTCACCACGTCCGCGTTGACGCCGGAATATCGCCGCGAGATGATCCGGGTGTTTACCAAGCGAGCCGTACTCGCAGCATCCCAAACCACCGCTCGAGGCTAGCCAACCTCCGGGCTAGAAGAGGAAAAATGGCCAACTATCATATTGCTCAGATTAATATTGGGCGGGCGAAGGGGCCGGTCGAGGATCCCATGATGGCCGGATTTATGACGCGACTGGATGACCTCAACGCCCTCGCCGATCGGAGCCCGGGATTTGTTTGGCGCCTGCAAACGTTGGAGGGAAATGCAACCTACTTTCGACCCTACGAGCATGACGACCGAATCCTCCTCAATATGTCGGTTTGGGAAACAATTGATGCCCTCCGGCATTACGTTTACAAGACGGCGCACGCAGAGATGCTCCGCCACCGGGAGGAGTGGTTCGAAAGGTTCGCAGGTATCTACCTCGCGTTATGGTGGGTGCCCGTCGGACATATTCCCGGCATCGACGAAGCCAAGAAGCGTCTTGCCCACCTGGATCAATACGGGCCGACGCAATTTGCATTTACCTTCAAAACCATGGTTCAGCCGGACGAGCAATTCCAGCAAACCATCGACTGGTCATCATTCGAGCCGTGCCCCGCAGTTTAAATAGGGCCCGCGGCGTAAGTGTCTGGCGCAGTATTCTGCCCGACACCTGCTAGAATTCAGCGCTGGGATAAACGACCCGCGACTCCCTTGATCACTGACTGCCACATCCACATCCAGCCGATGGAAATGTTCAAGCCTCACGCGCTGGAGCTCATGCAGAAGAAGCGGCCGAACTTCGATCAAATCGTCGAATTCTGCCGCTCCCCCAAGGCTTTCCTGAAGTTTCTGGACGTGAGCGGCATTGACCGCGCCATGCTCATCAACTACGTGGCTCCGGAGGTAATCGGGTTTACGAACGGAGTGAATCAGTTCGTCGCCGACTACGTGAAGGAAGATCCAAAGCGGCTGCTTTCATGCGGCAGCCTGCATCCCAGGCATACGACCAACGTGCTGGCAGATGTGGAGCACATTCTGCGCCTGGGATTGCAGATGATCAAGATTCACCCGCCGCACCAATTGCTGTTTCCTAACGACTACCTGAGCGGCGTAAAGGAACTGGAAATCATCTACCGGGCTGCGGAAGCGAATGGCGTGCCAGTCATGTTCCACACAGGAACATCGATTTTTCCCGGGGCGCGCAACAAGTACGGCGACCCTATCTACGTTGATGATGTTGCTGTGGATTTCCCCAAGCTCAAAATCTTGCTGGCTCACGGCGGACGTCCTCTGTGGATGCAGACCTCATTCTTCCTGGTTCGACGGCATCCAAACGTTTATCTCGACATCAGTGGCATTCCGCCGAAAACCTTGCTGAAATACTTCCCGCGCCTGGAAGAAATCGCTCATAAAACGCTATTCGGCACAGACTGGCCCGGGCCGGGCGTCCCGGACATCAAAAAGAATCTGGATGAATTCCGCGCTCTCCCGCTGGGCAAGATCGTTCAGGAGCAGATCCTGACGAAAACCGCGCTGACTCTTTGGCCTGCCTGATTTTGATGGGTTATGGAAAAGGCCCGCATTCGAGTGCGGACCTTTCCTGTTTCCGCAGCGAGAAACGCCTACTCTCCTCGATTGGCTGCGTCAGCCTTGGTTCCCATCAGCTCCTCCGCCAGGGCGGTTGCTCCGTAGACCTTGCGCAGGGCTTCCTGAATCCCCCGCGAATCCACAGAAACAGCACGTCCTTGCACATCGCTGTAGGCAAAATTCCAGGGTAGGGATTCAATATTACCGTCGAAGATGATTCCCACCACTTCGCCCTTCTGGTTCACCGTTGGCGATCCAGAATTGCCTCCAATGATGTCAGCGGTTGACACAAAATTCAGCGGAGTCTTCAAGTCGAGGTTCGCCTTCGACTTCATCCAGCTCTCCGGCAAGTTGTAGGGCGACTGGTTATTATGTTCGGCTGCATGCTCGTAGGCTCCGCCCATGCTGGTGGCAAACGGAATCGACTTCCCATTTTCCTGGTAGCCTTTTACAGCTCCATAGCTCAGGCGAAGCGTAAAGGTCGCATCCGGCGGTTGATTGAAGCCGTTCAAGGCGAAGCGGGCTTTGGCGATGACTGTGCCGTCACGCCGCACGACCGAGTCAACCTGGTCTTCGAATTGCTTGCGGGCCGCGCGGGCTGAGGGATCGACTGCATGCATCGCCAAGATCAGCGGATCGGTACTGGCAGCAATCGCCGTCTGGCCACCTTCGTACAACTGCTTGCGCACGGCGACATCGTCGAGTTTCGTGTTCGTGATCAGATCCCTGGCGGCGTCCGCAGGGCTTTTTCCCTGGAGCACCTTTTGCACATCAGGATTGTCTTTGCCCAGCTCATTTTCCATCTCGCCGAGCGAGTCAGCCAACAGTGCGATGTCCAGATTCTTGTAAATCGGTTCGGTTGAGAACAGAGTTTGCTCTAACGACGGCAGAGCAGAATCACGGAATTCCCGCATGCGCTCCGGATTCGGTTTCGGCTTCTCAGCGGCGGCTCGCACCAAAGTTCTGGCGATCGTGGCCAGGCGCGAAGAGAATCCACGCATGCGTTCCAGATAAGTCAAATTGGGATAGATTGACTTTTGCACCTGAATGGCCTGCGCGATCTCATCCCATGGATCGCCGGCTGCGGCATTCTTCGGATCAGCCTTGAACGCGGCGC
>CAZILJ010000541.1:0-20622 GCA_964539915.1 uncultured Acidobacteriaceae bacterium
CACTCCCACGGCCATCAACAACCGAACTCAGGTTGTCGGGTTTGCAAATTTCTCCGACACTCCGGGCGGGGCGTTCGACCCGGTTGCGTTCCTGTGGACCAAAGAGCGCGGTATGCGGAAACTCTTACCGCTTGGCGCGGACAAAAACAGCTGGGCCTGGGGTATCAACATGCGAGGGCAGGTGGTGGGACAGTCCTTCGGTGGAGTTCTCCCGAGAGCGTTTCTCTATCAAGACGGCGTCATGACCGACCTCAATACCCTCATCCAGCCAAGCTCTTCCCTACATCTTGTGTTGGCCAATGACATCAATGATCGCGGAGAAATCGTAGGGTTTGCGACCGACGCTTCCGGCGCGACAGTCGCATTCCTAGCGGTTCCAGTCGATGGAGACACCGGTGATGATCGAGCAGCAGCGCGTGCTGAGGACAACGCGGCAAAAGTCATCCTTCCCAATCGTGTTCGGCAGATGCCTGTTTTCGGGCGCTTTGTTGGCGGATCACAATGATGAGCGGGGCTCTGAAAAGAGGGCGGAGAAGTTCCGGCCCTCGTTGCTCTCACAAACCGGACGAACTTCATTGAAGGAATCGGGAGATTTTTCGGGCCGGCACCATGTCATCTCGCGTTCGCCATTGCGTTGAGTGTCCGAAGTGCAGCACCCGATATCTGGTCGGGTTCAGTCCCTATCAGAATGGCTCGTATCTGGTTCCGGTCTCCAAGGCTTCTTGGGAAGAATGGATCCTCTACTGCGCGTGCGGCAGCCCTCCTCATTCCAGCCGATGGAACTGGAACGAGTTGAAGCTCTACGCCGTTCCCAATGGAGCGCACCACCGCAGATACGGCCCGCCGGAGGAGATCGTGCGCATTGACAGAAACTCGCGGCAGTTAACCTGAGGCGCCTACGGTGCTATGTTTGTTCGCAGTGAAGCCGTTCAAAATGGAGCGTGAAATGCGCTTGAATGTTGCGCGATGGAAGATTGCTGTTGGGTTCGCGCTTTCACTTTTCGTGATCAGTCTCTTACCGAGCGCCGTCGTATCTGTTTTTGCGGCGGAGACCGCGCCCGAAGCAAGCTGCGCGACAGCCAAGTACCGTCAGTTTGATTTCTGGGCAGGCGATTGGGATGTGTTTGACGTCGGAGGCTTGACGCCGGTCGCGCACGCACGCGTTGACCTGATTCTAAACGGCTGCGTCTTGCGCGAAGATTACCAGGGCAGCGATGGCCACCAGGGTCAGAGTTTCACGATTTACGATGCGCCTAGAGGGGTCTGGCATCAGAGTTGGGTTACGAATCGAGGGGAACTGCTCGAGATCGAAGGGACGATTAAAGATGGCGAAGCAGTGTTGACCGGCAAGGACAACCGGAAGGGCGCACTCGTTCGCGGTGTGTGGAAGCCGGAGAATGGAGACGTCCGCGAGACGGCGGTTACGTCCACCGATGGCGGAAAAACATGGGCCCCGTGGTTTGATCTTAGCTTCCGCCGGAAGACGAGCGCGACGAGCGAGGCGGAGACACCTGCCGGCGACAAAAAGATGATCGCCGCTCTCGATACTCAGTACCAGGCAGCTGTGAAAGAAAATGATGCCGAAACCATGGACCACATTCTGGCTGACGACTTTGCTCTCGTAACCGGCTCGGGCAAGACCTATTCAAAATCGGATTTACTTGCAGAGGCGCGCAGCGGACGGGTGCACTATGAACGCCAGGACGACCGGAATCAGACGGTGCGTGTTTGGGGCGATACCGCGGTCATCACTGCCGTGCTGGCGGAGAAGGGAACCGCTGACGGAAAACCGTTCGACGAAGACGTTTGGTTCAGCGACACCTACGTCCGGACAAAATCGGGATGGCGATATGTGTTTGGGCAGTCGTCGCTGCACCTACCCCGGGCCGGAAGTAAATCGAACTGAGATCAAAATCCCCACCCCAAGGTCGCAAACGGCGCAACGTTAAGAGGGGGCACCCGCTTCTTTGTTGTCACTGCTACTTCTTTCTCGCCGGACTTTTTCGTTTTTCAGCGCTTCTCACCGCCTTCTTCGCACCGAAGACGCGGCCAAAAATCTTATCCACGTTCTTCAACTGCCTTGGCAGATCGAAGGCGTGTTCGATTTGCTGGCGGGGAACGCGGCCCGTGATCTCTTTATCAGCCAGCACGAGTTGATGGAAATCGAGATTCTCCTTCCAGGCCCGCATTGCGTGCGATTGGACGAGGCGATAGGCGTTCTCGCGGCTCACGCCGTGCTCGATCAGGTCGAGCAGCAACTGCCCGCTGAAGATGAGGCCGTGCGTGCTCTCGAGATTCGCCCGCATGCGTTCGGGATACACGAACATGGTATCGATCAGGTTGGCGGTCTTGTTGAGGAGGTAATCGGCGAGCGTAGTCGAATCGGGCAAGATGACGCGCTCGGCGGACGAATGCGAAATGTCGCGCTCGTGCCACAGGGCGACATTCTCAAAGCCGGCCTGAGCGTTGCTGCGCACGACCCGTGACAGTCCACTGATCTGCTCGGCGGTCACGGGATTGCGTTTGTGGGGCATGGCCGACGATCCTTTTTGCTTTTCGCTGAAGTACTCCTCCGCCTCGCGGACTTCGGTGCGCTGCAAGTGGCGGATCTCGGTAGCGATCTTGTCTAACGTGGACGCGATCACGGCGAGGGTAGCGAGATAGTGTGCGTGACGGTCGCGTTGGATCACCTGCGAGGAAACAGAAGCGGCCTTCAATCCCAGGCGCGCACAAATCTTCTCTTCGAGTTCGGGCGTCAGGTGGGCAAAGACGCCGACTGCGCCGGAGAACTTGCCCACGCGCATGTCTTCCGCGGCAGCCATGAAGCGGGTGATGTTGCGCTGCGTTTCCGAATACCAGTAGGCAATCTTGAAACCGAAAGTGATCGGCTCGGCATGGATGCCATGCGTGCGCCCAACCATGGGAGTGTCTTTGAACTCCCAGGCGCGACGCTCGAGGACTTCGGCGAGGCGCGCCAAGTCTTGCGCGATGACCTGCGACGCCTGGCGGATCAACACCGCCTGCGCTGTTTCAACGACATCGTTCGAAGTGAGGCCGTAGTGAAACCAGCGCGCATGCGGGCCGACGATTTCGGCGACGGCGGTGGTGAAGGCGATGACGTCGTGCCGGACTTCGGCTTCGATCTGGTGGATACGTTCGACGCGGAAATCGGCCCGCTCGCGAATCGCGTGGGCGGCGTCTTTGGGCACGAGGCCAGCTTCGGCGAGGGTCTCGGTAGCGGCAACTTCGACGGCGAGCCATGTACGGAAGCGGTTTTCATCGCTCCAGATGCGGGCCATCTCAGGGCGGGTATAGCGCGGGATCACGGAGTCTCCTGGTGGTTGCGGCGAAATTGTGGACTAGGGATTCTAAATGGAAGGCAAGAAAGAGGCTAGCGGCCCGGACGGAGCGTAGAAAGCATGCGGGCCGAAACTGTAAATTTCGCGAAACTTTGTCAATATATCGTTTAACGATATAATAAATCTGACTATCGCGGAACCATACAATCAGCGGCATGAAGAAACTCACCCTGTCGGATTACCAGGCCCTGGCTGAATTCCGGTATCAGATTCGGAAGTTCTTGCGCTTCAGCGAGCACGCGGTGCGGGCAGCTGGGATGGAGCCGGGTCAATACCAACTCATGCTCGCGATCAAGGGCATCCCCCAGGAAGTGCGGCCGCGGATTCGGGAACTCGCTGAC
The DNA here is from genome assembly GCA_964539915.1 of uncultured Acidobacteriaceae bacterium. GTDB lineage: Bacteria > Acidobacteriota > Terriglobia > Terriglobales > Acidobacteriaceae > Sulfotelmatobacter. Next base: position 3,701 of record CAZILJ010000541.1, read on the forward strand.
CGGATGCACATTCGGCATCACAGCGCGGTGGAACTGGTGAATCGCCTGGAAGCTGGCGGATATGTCCGCAGGGAACGGGCGCAGCACGACCGTCGCGAGGTTTTGCTGGCGCTGACCGCGAAGGGTGAAAAAGTGCTGGCGGAACTGGCTTTGCATCATCACGACGCGTTGCGCAGCGCAGCCTCCAGCCTCGTGGCAGCTTTGCGACGGCTGACGCCGCGGGAGAAAGAAATGGCGCGAAAGACTGTGCCGAAAGAAAGTGGAGCATGAAGGAAAGCCGCAACGGACAAGGAGCAATCGGCGGAGGGCCGATTGGCCCATCGCTTTCAATTTCCGGGGAGTTGCCGGCGCCGTTTCGCATTGGGTTGGTTTCTTTTCTGGCGGCCGCGATTGGTCTGGTCGCGGGTTTGGTAGCTTACGCGCTTTACCAGCTCATCGGGCTATTTACCAATCTCTTTTTCTTTCATCGTTGGTCTACAAACTTCACCAGCGTGCGGTTTCATCACTTGGGACCGTGGGTGATCCTGGTTCCGGTGGTGGGCGGACTGATTGTTGGCGTGATGGCCAAGTACGGGTCATCGAAAATCAAGGGGCATGGGATTCCGGAGGCGATGGAGGCGGTGTTGACCAATCGCAGCCGGATCGAGCCGAAGGTCGCGATTCTGAAACCGATTTCCGCGGCGATCGCGATCGGCACTGGCGGCCCGTTTGGCGCGGAGGGCCCGATCATTCAAACCGGCGGAGCGATCGGTTCACTGGTCGGACAGGTATTGCACACGACGGCTGTCGAACGGAAGGTGCTGCTGGCTTGCGGCGCCGCGGCCGGGATGTCGGCGACGTTTAACACTCCGATCGCCGGCGTAATTCTTGCGATTGAGTTGCTCCTTTTCGAATTCAAGTCGCGGTCGTTCATTCCGCTGGTCATTGCCAGCACGCTGGCGACGGCGGTTCATATGCAGCTTTTGGGTCCGGGGCCGATGTTTCAAGTCGGGTCCATGGACTTCGGGATCCCGCATGCGCTGCCTTTTTATCTCCTTCTGGGGCCGCTGTGCGGGCTGGCCGCCGTGGGATTGAGCAAGGCGCTCTATTGGGTGGAAGACCTCTTCGAGAAAGTGCCGATCGACGAACTTTGGTGGCCGGCGATGGGTGCGCTGGCTCTGGGCATCATCGGCTTTTTTGTGCCGCGCGTGTTTGGCGTGGGATACGACACGATCGGCGACATTCTCAACGGCCAACTCATGTGGAAACTGCTGTTGGTGGTGATGATCGCAAAGTTCGCAGCCCTGGTGATTTCGCTGGGGTCGGGCACGTCGGGCGGCCTGCTGGCTCCCACGTTCATGTGGAGTGCGGCGATGGGCGGACTCTTCGCCATGGCAGGGAACTATGTCTTCCCTTCCGCACATCTCTCCCCTGGCGCGTTTGCGCTGGTGGCCATGGGCGCGGTGTTTGGGGCGGCGTCGCGAGCTGCGTTCACGTTCATCATTTTCGCGTTTGAGATTACGCGAGACTACAACTCGGTATTGCCGCTGATGCTGGTGGCGGTGCTTGCCGACGGCATCGCGATGTTGTTCATGCCTCATAGCTCCATCATGACGGAGAAGTTGGCGCGGCGCGGTCTGCGCGTCCATCAGGATTACGAAGCAGACGCCCTGACGCAGGCCACAGTCGGCGAGACCATGGTGAAAGAGGCGCCGGTCATCGCTGCGGACACGAAGGTGGGAGCTTTGGCGGAGCGGATCGCGCGACATGATCCGGCCGTGGCGCGGCACGAGGCGCTGCTGATTCTGGACGGCGCCGGCAGACTCGCGGGAATCATTACGCGGGGAGACGTTTTGCGGGCGCTCGATAAGGATTGTTCTGGCACGGCGACCGTGCAGGAGGCGGGTAGCACGAAACTCATTGTGACCTATCCCGATGAATTGGTTTCCGAGGCTGCGGGGAAACTGCTGCGCTACGATTTGGGACGCCTTCCCGTGGTCAATCGCGGGGACGAAACCCAAGTGGTCGGATACCTGGGACGGTCCGCGATTCTGGCCGCTCGCCTGCTGCGCTTTCACGACGAGCATGTCCGCGAACCCGGGTGGCTGGCAAAATCCAAATGAACGCCAACAGCTGTTTTGCTGTAAATGGTAACAGCGCAGGCCAACCGCCCTCTACTAACTCCGATGGATTGCGATGGATTGCAATCCCGCTTGGAATTTCCGGATAGTATCAATCCATGCTGGAATCGCAAGCCGATAAGACGACGGTAGCCAAGCGGCTGGATCTCCGGCTGTACGTCAGGCAACCGCCTATGATGCTGGCCCTGCTGGCGGTGTTGGGAGTGATGTTTTTCCTGGCGGTCGCCGGACTATCTCGCGTCTATCATGCGCAGCGGGAAGCGCTGGGGAACCGGTGGTTCAGCCGCGGTGTCCGAGACCTCAAGGCGCATCACTTTGACCTTGCGGTAACCAAATTTCGCGCTGCCCTGCTGTACTCAGCCGATAACTACGACTATCAACTCAACCTGGCCGAAGCCTTGATCGGTCTGAAGCGGACCGATGAGGCGTACTCCTATCTGGTGAACCTGTGGGATGAGCAACCGGAAGATGGCCTGGTGAATCTCGAACTGGCCCGCATCGCCGCGCAAAAAGAGCAAAGGGAACAGACTCAGCGTTACTACCACAATGCGATTTACGCCACATGGCCCAGCGATCAGGAGGGGAAGAGGAACGAGACCCGGCTGGAATTGATCGAGTATCTTTTGGGTATCCACGCGCAGGCGCAATCGGAACTGATCGCGCTTGAGGAAAACCTCGGCGACGAGCCATCGCAGCAACAACGCCTCGGCGACCTGTTTCTGCGCGCCCAGAATGATGAACATGCGCTTGCCGCCTATCGCGCCAGCCTAAAGACAAATCCTCACAATCAAGCCGCGCTGGAGGGAGCGGGTTTGGCTGCGTTCCAACTCGGCCGTTATCCACTGGCCGAACGCTATCTGCAAGCAGCTGCGGCGGACAATCCGACAGACACCGAGATCGCGGACCGGCTCAAGACCACGGATCTGGTGTTGGCTATAGATCCGTTTCGTAGGCAGATCTCAGCAGCGAACCGCGACAAAATTGTCGTCCAGAACTTTGAAGCAGCCGGACAGAGACTCAAGGCCTGTGGCGTGCTGAGCGCGGGCGGAATGCCGGGCGGCACGCAACCGGACCTGGCGGACAGTTGGACAAAGATGAAGCCCCGGATCTCCGATCAAAGCCTGCAACGGAACCCGGGCCTTGTAGAGGACGCCATGGACCTTGTGTTCAGGATCGAACGCCAAACCAACACGACTTGCGGATCTCCCACAGGACCTGATCTGGCATTGCTTTTAATCGCGAAGTTACACGAGGGAAACTAGGGGTGCATTCGGAGTTGAATTCTCATACCGGACTCGGGATGGACGGGGTCGTCGGGCGCGACGACCAGCCTATCGCGGCCAGAGCGGTGAATGCCCGCTCCCCGAAAGCGCTCTTGAAATCAGTATTTCGCGAAGAGCGCTTCTTCCTAATCCTTTCTGTATTCATCGGAATCTTTTCAGGGCTGGCAGTGGTGAGCTTCCGGTTTGCCATTGGATGGTGCCGGATTTATTTGTTGGGATCCGGAGCTGTGCTGTCGCCCACGCGTCTCCTGCTGGCGCCTACGCTCGCGGGGTTCGTGATTGCAGTGCTGGTGATCCATGTTTTCCCGCAGGCTCGTGGAAGCGGCGTGAACCAAACCAAGGCCGCACTTTACATCTACAACGGCTACATACCGTTTCGCACTGCCATCGGAAAGTTCATTACGGCAGCGCTCGCGATCGGATCGGGACATTCACTCGGACCTGAAGATCCGTCGCTGCAAATTGGGGCGTCTATCGCTTCGGTGCTGGGACGTCTAATGCGTTTGTCGCGCGATCGTATGCGGCTGATTGCCCCGGTGGGCGCCGCCGCCGGCCTGGCAGCGGCTTTCAACGCGCCGATCTCCGCGGTGCTTTTCGTGATCGAAGAAGTGATCGGCCGTTGGACCGCCGGCATTCTGGGCTCGGTGGTGCTTTCCGCAGTATCGAGCGTCGTGGTCATGCGGTGGTTTCTGGGATCGGAGTCTCTGTTCAGAATTCCGGCAGTACAACTGGAACGGCCTTCGGAGCTCATCGCTTACGCCATCCTCGGAGTTGCCGGCGGCCTGGCTTCGGTTCTGTTTTCGACGGGCATTGCCACGTTGCGTCCCCGTTTCAAGGCGCTCCCCCTGTGGACGCAGTATTTTCAGCCCCCCGTCGCGGGACTGCTCATCGGAATCATTGCCGTGCTGGGTGCCCCGCAAGTGATGGGAGCAGGCTACGAGGCCATCGACGAGGCCATGCACGGCCGCTTTACCTGGCAGTTTCTCGCTTTGTTGGCGGGACTGAAAATCGTTGCCACTCTGCTTTCCTTTGTGAGCGGAACACCGGGAGGCATGTTCGCACCAACCCTATTTATTGGAGCTATGCTGGGCGCGGCGGTGGGTGGAGCAGAGCACGCGGTTCTGCCGCATCTCACGGGGTCGCCGGGAACGTACGCACTGGTGGGAATGGGTGTTCTTTTCGCCGGGTTTCTGCGCGCACCCATGACGTCTGTGTTCATGGTGCTGGAAGTGAGTGGGAACTATTCGATCATTCTTCCGGTCATTGTGGCGAATACGATCGCGTATGTAATTTCTCGCGGACTGCAGCCGCTTGCCATCTTCGACATCCTGACGAGGCAGGACGGATTGGAATTGCCGTCGATGGAGGAACAACGGGAAGAAGGGATTCTGCGCGTGGAAGACGCAATGCGTGCGGTGGAGGGGCCAATCCTGGAGGGGCATCAGACGGTGGATCAGGCGTTAATTGCAGCGGCGCAATTCACCGCGGATGAGATGCTGGTTCGCTTGAGCCCCAGCGGTTGGAGCAGCGTGACCAAACAGCAGCTGCGTACGATGGCGGAAGAAGGAAAAGGTGGCGCCGGGCTGGGTTCCTGCTTGCCGATCCGACATATTCCGCCGTTGCATCCGGATCTCCCTTTGGAGACGGCGTTACGGTATGTGGATCGATGGCCGCTGGTTCCCGTTGTCAGCCGGGCCGACTTCCGCCAGCTCGAAGGCGTGATTTCGGAGCGTGACGTTCTGGAGCGCTACCGCGAATTTGGCGAAAGCTAAACAGCGCGAGCGGGTTATGTTCGGCCGGAAACCGACTTGTTACCTCTTGGATGGTTCCTTCTTGAAAACCACCGCTCCGTTTCGGTAAGCTTGCACAAATCCCACACTGAAGTGTCCAGGCAGAGCTGTATTCAAATGGCGATGGGCGTCGTAAGTCTCGATTCCTCGCTCAATACCAGTAAATGCAGTTTCACGGGGCCAGGGGAGAGAATAATGCCAAGTAAGTCAATCAGGTTCGTTGTTCTCAGTGTGATCTCGTTGGCGCTGAGCGTCCAGGTCTTTGGACAAGGTGGAGCTACCGGAGCCATCACCGGAACCGTGGAGGATCCGAGCGGAGCGTTCATTGCCAACGCCGAGGTGCGCATCACAAACCAGGACACTGGTGTGCTGGAACGCTCGGTGAAGACTGGTGCGGACGGCAGCTTTACAGCCCCGTTGCTGCCGGTTGGGACCTATGGCGTCACCGTGCAGTCCGCGGGATTTGCGCAGGGCCAGTTTGCGAACATCGGGGTGCGCGTGACTGAGACCACGCGAATGATCGCCAAGCTGTCGACGCAAGCGGTACAGCAAAAGATCGAAGTGCAGGCCGAAGTGCAGACCGTGAACACGACGGATGCGACTACGGGGCAGGCGATTGAGAGCGACACAATCCGTGCGCTGCCGCTGGCCACGCAGAACTTCCAGCAGTTGCTGACGCTGTCCACGGGCGCACAGAGCGAACTGAACGCGGCGGCCCAACTCGGGCGCGGGCAAGTGCGCATCGAGGTAAACGGTCAGCGCGAAGACAATAACAACTACTTGATCGAAGGCATCAGCGCTACCGACTACAACGTCGCGGAATTGACCAACACTCCCCTGCCGAATCCGGATGTAGTGCAGGAATTCAAGGTGCAAACGTCGCTCTACGACGCCAGCCAGGGACGCAACGGCGGGGGCAACATCAACGCCATCCTGAAATCCGGGACCAACACTGTTCACGGCGACGTGTATGAGTTCTTCCGCAATACGGCTCTCGACGCGAATGAATACTTCCTGAAGGGGAGCGGCTCGCCGCGCCCGGTGATCCAACAGAATATTTTTGGCGGTAGCCTGGGCGGCCCCGTCGGCAAGGGCGGCAAGCTGGGATTCTTTTTTGCGAACTATCAGGGCACGCGGCAACGCAGCGGCGATTCTCCCGGGACGCTGATCAGCACTTTCATTCCCTACGTGCCTGCGGCGGACCGGGGGACGACCCCCGCCGCCGAAGCCAACCTGGCCGCGGATTTCGGAGTGGCCAGCGCCGATCCCGTTGCCGCGTCACTACTGGCATTTCAAAGCAATCAGTTTGGCGCGCCCGCCAATGGCTATCTGTTTCCGCTCCCGAACAATGTTCCTGCCGGAACTCCGGCAGGGTCTCTCGTGCAATTTACCGTAAGCAAGCCGGGCAAGTTTACCGACGACCAATTCACGGCCAACTGGGACCGCCAGTTCCACGATGCCCGAGACGCGGTGGCTGCGCGCTTCTTCTATTCCAACTCCGAGCAAGATATTCCGTTCGGAGCAGGTGGCCTTCAGGCCTCGCTGGGCGCGGCTGCCAGCGGCACCGATTTGAACTTTCCCTACCAGCTGCCGATTCATGATCGGCTGTTCATCGTTTCCGAGACGCACGTATTCAATCCGAAGCTGGTGAACGATTTTCGGTTTGGACTGGTTCACATCAACAACAGCGCGATTAACGTCAACCCGGTCACGGTGACCGATGCGGGCATCGACCGGCCGACCAGTAATCTCACCAGCAGTATCTACAAATTTACGTTCGTGACTTCGGGATTTCAGTTCGGTCCAACTCCTCAGGCCAATCAATCCCAGACGCAGAACAACTACAACTTCGTCGACAACCTGAGTTGGGTTCGCGGCGCGCACACGTTTACCTTTGGCGGGCAGTACATTCGAGCCAATCTCAACAAACAGTTTCCGCAGGTCTTTAACGGACAGCTATTCTTCACGAACACAACGGGCGCGACCGATTTTGGAAACTTCGTAGGCGGCACGCCGGAGTTCAGCTTCGGCGGCGGTGGCGTCGACAACCACCAGTACCGCCAGAACAACTCAGCCGTCTTCGCGCAGGATGACTGGAAGGCCACGTCGAACCTGACTTTGAATCTTGGATTGCGCACGGAGTTTCTCGGCGCCTGGACCGATAACGCTTGCCACATCGGCAACATGGAGTCCGACCTCACGAAGTCGGGAACGTATCCCTTCATCTACCCGAAGTGCGTCGACAAACTGGGAGTCGCAGGGCTAACAGGAAACGCGTCGGGATCGACGTTCAAAAATAGCGTTTCGACGGGCTGGGGACCGCGCGTCGGCTTCGCGTGGGATGTGCTCGGGCGTCACACCACAACTGTGCGCGGCGGCTACGGCATCTACTACGTGCGCGAAGACGTCGGAGCGGTGGATCAGTTGAGCTTCCAATCGCCGTTTATTCCGATCGTATTTTTCGGACAGACGCCAGGATTCACCATGTCGGACTTTTTCACCGGCACGCCGGCGACGAATCCGAATGCGGTACCGGCTGCAGGATCGTTGTCGGCGGCGTGGCTGCCTTGCCTGGCGCAACTGACGAGCTTTCCAGATACAAATGGCGCCGCTACTTACGGCGGATGCACCGGGCCAGGTGTGAACAGTACTCAAAATCTGTTTGTGCTGGAAGTGCCGCGGCATTTCGTAGTTCCGAACACGCAGCAGTGGAACCTTACCGTGCAGCGTGAACTGGGCCGGCACTGGGTGTGGGAAGTGGGATACGTCGGCACACGCGGAATCCATTTGCGCGAAACCCGCGACGCCATCCAGTCGGTGGACGCCGTGAAACATCCGCTGACCGTGACTGACACGAGTGGAAAGAGTTATACGATCAGCACCAACACATTCGCCAACGCGATCGCGCGCACGCCAACTCCGGGCCTGAATGGCTATAGTGGCTACCAGCTTTTCGCCAATGACGCGTACTCGATTTATCACGCCCTGCAGACGACTGTATCGCGGCGATGGGGCCAGGGATATTTTCAGGCGGCTTATACCTTTTCGAAGAACATTGATGCCACCTCAACCGGCAACACGGCTTTCAACACTGCCTACAACGATCAAAGCAACATCAACGCTTCGCGCGGAATTTCCGACTTCAACCGTCCGCACCGGCTCGCGGTCAGCTATGCATACGACCTCCCGTTTTTTGTGCACGCGACCGGCTTCAAACGCGGCGCGTTGGGCGGATGGCAAGTCAGCGGCGTCTCAATTTTCCAGACTGGAATTCCGTTCTCCATCTACGACTCCAGTGCAGGAACCGCTTTTCTGGGGCAAGGAAGCACGCCGCTGTTGGGCGCAAGCCTCGCGCCCGGGGCGACGATCGGAAGCGGATTATCGACTGGCGATCTTCACCAGCGGGTGGCCAACGGATATTTGAATCCGGCTGCGTTCACGCCCGCGCCCTATTACAACTACCCGAACACTCCGGCTGGGCAGTGCGCTATCCCGACCGGGCCGGATCCCAGCGGCAGCACGTGCGTGACCGGATTCGGTGATCTGGGTCGCAACCTCTACCACAGCCCTTTCCAGCAGAACTGGGATGTGTCTTTCCTGAAGCATTTCAAGATCGGAGAACGGCAGGAAGTGCGCTTCGCGGCCGACTTCTTCAACCTGTGGAACCATACCAGCTTTGGGATCCCCTCGGTGACCGACATCGAGGCGTATTTGGCAAGCCCAACCAACAGCCCATTCGGAAAAATCGCGCAAACAACCGGCAATCCGCGTCTGATTCAGTTCTCGTTGCGCTGGGCGTTTTAAACCGCAGCAAGGAAATCAACCGGCCGGGAGGCGCAAGCTTCCCGGCGGTTTTGTTTTTAACCCCGATGTGCGACTGTCCGTTCCCGGGCATCCTCGTCCATCAACGGACGAAACATTGCGCGAAACTCCGCGGTCGGCCTCCGCTTCGCCTTTATTGCCAACGTTCTACGGTGAGAAGCGTTTGGTGGCGTATTTGCACATCGTTTCCAGATCGATCGAGCCCTCAATCAGCCTTCGCGTTGAAACGGCAGGGGCCAATTGGCTATGGAAACTCTGGTTCAAGACTTGCGATATGGACTTCGGCAGTTGCGCAAGAATCCCGGATTCACCATGATTGCTGGTCTTACGCTCGCGCTTGGCATCGCGGTAAACGCGACGATGTTCAGCCTGGTCAGCGCTTTTCTGTTGCGGCGTCCGCCTGGGATTGAACCGGAACGAGTGGCGGTGATCACTTCGGTCGACCCCGCACAGGGCTTTCAAGCGGATGCGAGTCCGGTTTCCGTTCCCAATTACCTTGCATGGCGCGGAGCCAACCACGTTTTTGCGGACATGGCCGGGGCGGATGAGTCTCGTACCGTTAGTCTGACCTTGCAGGGCCAGTCGGAAGCGCTCAGCGCGGCGGCTGTGTCTCTGAACTATTTCAGCGTACTGGGTGTCACACCGAAACTCGGACGCACTTTTCAAACCACCGAAGATCTGATCGGCCAAGATCACGTAGTCATTCTGAGCCAGGAAATTTGGGAACAGCGTTTTGGTTCGGAGCCGTTGATTATCGGCCGTACGATCCGTCTGAACCGGGAACCTTACACTGTGATCGGGGTAATGCCCGCCAGTTTTCGCTTACTGGGCTTCACTCCGCAAGTGTGGATTCCGCTGGTTGTGAGCGCCGCCGATCAAACCGCAGCCGCCCGCAAAGATCGTTCTTTATTCCTGTTTGCGCGCTTGCAACCCGGAGTATCCATCCAACAAGCTCGTGCCGATCTCACCACACTCGCCCGTCGCGCTGAACAGATCTTTCCCGAGACCGAGAAAGGCTGGAGCGCCGCGGTGCGCACCCTGCCCGATTTCCTGGTTTATTCTTTCGGCATTCGCAGTGCGTTGGCAGTCATCATGACGACGGTTGGCTTCGTACTCATGATCGCCTGCGCCAATGTGGCCGGATTGCTGCTGGCGCGCGCGTCGGGACGCCGGAAGGAACTGGCCATTCGCTGCGCCCTCGGCGCCGGGCGCTTGCGCCTCTTGCGGCAATTGCTGACCGAAGGCCTGGTGATTGCATGTCTCGGCGGCGTCACTTGACTGTTGCTTTCCTATTGGGGCATTCACCTGGTCCGGGCAAACCTGGCCTTTAACGCTGCCATCAGCGCCGTACCCTTGAGTCTGGATCGAAATGTTTTGCTGTTCGCTGCCGGAATCTCCGTGGTTTCCGCGTTGCTATGCGGTTTGGCGCCCTCGCTGAGCGCGTCCCGAACCGATGTCACTACGAATCTGAAAGACGAAAGCCGCAGCGCCTCGCCCGGCCGTTCCCACCGCCGTCTACGCACCGTGATGGTTACGGGAGAGATCGCTCTGGCTCTGTTTCTCCTGGTTGGAACAGGGCTGCTCGTCCGATCACTCTTCATTCTTGATCATCAGAATCTGGGATTTCGGACAGACCATCTCCTCACTGCCAATTTGACCCTGGATAACGCCCGATACAAAGATGCTACTCGGCAAGCGCTCTTCGTTCAGGATCTGATTTCCCGACTACACCACCTTCCCGCAGCGGAGGCAGCAGCCGTGGCTTCCGACCTGCCCGCAACGGGACCTGGCAGCATAACCATCCATATCAGAGATCAACCGGATGAGCCGACGAACCAGGGGCGCACTGCTTTCAATTTTGTCGTTACTCCGGATTACCTTCGGGCAGCGGGCATTTCGCTGCTGCACGGCCGGACCTTCTCGGAGACGGATAACCCCACCGCACCGCGCGTGGTCCTGGTGAACCAGGAATTTGTGCGCCGTTACATGCACGGTCAGGAAGCGCTCGGTGAGCAAGTGCGACTGGATGTGACGGGAGCGGCTCCTGCGTGGAGCGAGATCGTCGGAGTCGTCGCCGACGTAAGGACGTTTTCCGAATCGACCCGCGAAGACCCCGAAGTCTACGAAGCGTTTTTGCAACGTCCCGTGCCTTCGTTCTTTGTGATGCTTCGGACCAGTTCCGATCCAAACATCCTGGCCTCTGCTCTATACAGCACGCTTGCGCAGATCGACGTCGAACTCCCGCTGGCTCGCGTGATGAGCATGCCCGCGGTAATCGACGCACAGAGGGCTGGCAATCCATTTTTCGAAGATGTTCTGGGTACGTTTGCCCTGCTGGCGCTGATTCTCGCGGCCATCGGAATTTACGGACTTATCGCCTATTCAGTGGGCCAGCGCACCCACGAAATCGGTATCCGCATGGCGCTTGGAGCAAAAAGGCATGACGTGATGCGCATGGTTCTGGGCGAAGGCCTGAAGACGGCAACCATCGGAGCGGCAGTTGGACTCCTGTTCGCGCTGCCTCTGCCGAAAATCTTCGGATCCCTGTTCTTTGATCTGCATATTCACGAACCATGGGTTTACTTCATCGTGCCGGTCGCGATCCTGGCTGTCGCAATCTTGGCAACGTATTTTCCGGCGCGGCGAGCCGCCCGCATCCAGCCCACGAACGCACTCCGCCAGGAATAACGCCGCAATCGAAGTTATTGAGATGTCGGCTGAAGAAGAGAAAAACTCAGGAACGAACGTCCGCCTTAGGAGAGACATCTGCCGCTGGGCGCAGCTTCCCAGGTAGTTCGCGAATCGCATATCCCGCCAGTGCAGACATGATCGATCCAGTGATGGTCAGAAAGAGCGATGCCGCGTAGCGCCCCAGAAATGCAAAACTCGAAGCAGTCTCGACGCGAGCGCTGCTGGTTCCCTGCCATGACATCGACAAGCCGCTGTGTCGAGCGCTTACCGAGAGCGCTCGTTCTGCGTTGCTGGCAAAGTCTCCACGGATGGTGTCTTCTTGTGCCGCAGCATCATCCGGCTGGACTCGTACACGGATTTTATGTTCGCCCGAGCGCACGGCAACGATCTGCGATAAGCTGCCCTGTTGCGTGTCGGTGGGAATCAACAAGAATTTCTTCTTGGTGGAGCCAGTGATCCTGCCGGAGAAAGCCAGATCGTCATCCACCCACAGCGATACCTGCGCGCTTCGAAAACCGTGCTGCAACTTCAGATGCAAGCTGGCATCCTTAGCAGTCAGCGCCGTGTGGATTGCCATGAGCACGGCAGCCAACAAGAACATGCCAAGCAGAATGCGGGCCTTGAGGGGCACCTGCTGGATCGACTGCTTCGCTTGCTGGTCAAATACCGCCAATTTGGCGCGGAGATTTGCTATGCGCTCGGTACTCATGGGATGAGCCCATTTTCGCCCGGAACAGCCGGCGGCTCCAGTTACCAAGGTGCAAGGCGGTGATCCCTTCGAGATTGCGCTCGGTGGGTTCGGCGCTCTGGCACGCACGCCAAAATCGGTTCAGGCTGTGGTGGCGCCTTACGATCTAAGGTCGTTCGAGCATCCACACATTGGCGCTGCTGCTGGAAACGTGTAGCGCCAGATAACGGCCATCGCGCGATGGGACCGCCCAGAACACGCTTCGTTTCTTCGGACGCCACACCGCACGCGCATGCCCTTGCAGATCGATATTTAGAAGCGCATTCTCATCTTCCCCAGTCGAAGTCGCCCACAGGCTCTTGCCGTCAGCAGCCCAGTCCATGGCCGCTACGCCCGTCCAGCCGTGAATCGTCAGCCATTTTTCCGCGGCGCCACTGAGAGACACTAAACGTATGCCCGCCTCTGCGCCATCCCCCTGCCATTTGGCCATCGCCACGGTCCTTCCATCCGGCGACAGACTCCAGTTATAGAGCTGGGGAAGCTCGTCCTTCCTCTGGTAAACCTGCGCTCCGTTTCCTTTCAGCGGATCGAAGCTGAACATGGTGAACGTGTCCTTTGTGACGACGCTGTACAGACACAGAGTCGCGGGAGCCCGCGCACATTGTTGATTGTTGATCCAGTCTGCCGCGAGCACTCGCTGCGGGGCGCCTCCTGCCAAAGGCGTTCGCATCAGGGAAATCGACGAAGCATTGTCGGACCAGTTCGGATATACGAGATAGAGCAACTGGGTGCCATCTGGATTCAAACGCGGAGTCAGAGCTGGACGGGTACCTCCGATAAGCAGCTCAGGCACAGCCTGGTCGATAGCTTGGCGGTAGACGTTAAAGACTCCGGTGCGGTCGGAGATGAAAATCACGGCTTTGCCGTCAGATGTCCAGTCGAATGGCAAATCCTGCCGGTCATCGAGAGTCAGACGTACTGGTTCGCTGATGACCCTCTGTCCTTCCGTTCTCGCCACGTAGACATCTGGCTGCGGGACCCCCTTCACGTACACCATGCGCTTTCCGTCGGCTGACGCAGTGATGCTCGACACTGCGCCCGGATCGCTCGTCAGCCGGATCGGTGTACCCGTAGGATTCCCGCCTGGCTCCATCCCTACAGTCCAAAGGTTCGAATCCAGTTGCCGAGGAGAAGGCTCGGCCTGCGTATAAATCAGGCCATCTCGAGTCCAAGCCAAAGGGCCATCGATCGAGGAGAACCATCCCATGCTGTTGAGCTGGACCAGACTCTTGACGTGCTGGTTGCGTAAGTCCTCTACCTCGACCGCTCCGTTCACTCCGTAGGTACGGCCAAGCGTTCCTCTGATATAGGCGATCCTTGTGCCATCCGGCGACCAAGCCACCGTGCCGAAAAAGTCGCCCGGGTCCCCGACCTCCTTGCGAGGCTGCTCCCCGTCGGCGGCCATGAGCCAGATCTGGTTGCTCACCTTCTTGCCGCTGACGAACGCGATTTCCCTTCCATCCGGCGACACGGCGGGCGACCTGCCCTCATCCGATAACTTGCGAGCACTCCCTCCCAGCACGGAGATCTCCCAGAGACTCGGCGCCCGGTCGGGTGCCGTCAAAGCCGCGATCATGTGAGCGCTGTCGGGAAACCAGCTCAGGGATTCGGCCGCGGAGCCCGCTGGCAAGGGGATCGAATGCGTCTCTCCGGTGTCAATTTGACGCAGATAGAAACCGGTCGCATCGGAGAAGGCCAGATACTTGCCGTCGCGCGAAAGAGCGGCCGCCCGCACGCGGTCATCGACCGGATTGGCGGTTAAACGCGAGATCCGGACTTGGAGCGGCGCCGCTGTAGGACGCTGTCCCAGCGAGAGCCCGATCTTCAGTCCGAAAAGGACCAGCACCACTGCTGCTGCACCTGCGATGATCCACCAGAGATGAAACCGCGCTGCCGCCGGTGCAACCAGTTCCGGACCGGCCAATTTCGTCTCTGTAGCGATCGTGTCGCTCGTCCCATTCGCCTTCGCAGTCACCGGCGCCAGAAATCGATAGCCTCGCCGGGCCACGGTCTCGACGAATGTGGGATTCTCCGCTGAGTCTCCCAAGGCATCCCGCAACCGGCGAATCGCCGCATTCAAACTGTGATCGAAGTCGACGAAGGTGTCGGCCGGCCACAGCCGCTTGCGCATTTCTTCCCTACCGACCACTTCTCCGGGCTTCTCGAGAAGAAGCGACAGCACCTGGAAAGGCTGACCCTGCAGCTTCACTTTCATCCCGCTGCGGCGAAGCTCCGCTGCCTGAAGGTCAAGTTCGAACACGCCGAACCGGCGAGTGTGCGAATTCCCGTTCCCGGTTGCGTTTGTGCTCCCCACAACGCGGGAGTTTAGCACTTGTGATGTTCTGTTCCCCATGTCACTGCATCCTGTAACCGTTTGACGCGCCAGAGCTTAGCTCGTCACCCACATTTCATCCGACGGTTACCCCGAAACCCTTGAGGCACGCCGGTACCTGAGCCACTTTGTGAAGGTACGGGGGGCAAGGCGATGGGGTTCCACTGGAAAAAAATGCTGCCAGAACTAGAGCTCGCTGTCTTGTTGTACGGAAGCATCGCGGCGGCAGCAAGCGGCGACAACTTGCAGATTACCGTCCTGGTTTATAACAACGCTCCCGTCAGTGTGTCAGTATTGAAGCAGGCAGAGGTTGAAGCAGCCAGAGTATTCAGTGCCGCCGGAATTGGGATCGTGTGGGTGAATTGCATGCACGGCCCTCGCACTGTCAGCGAGGCGTGCGCGCACGTCCCACGGTCCGACGAGTTCGTGTTGCAGATCGCTCCCACCGGAAAGACTTCAAACGATTCGGTGTTCGGTGAAGCCTTTCTCGCGGAAGACGGAAGGGGCAAATATTGCGACTTGTTCTTCGATCGCATCGAGGATGAAAATCTGAAGTCCCGAACAAACATATCTCGGCTGTTGGGAACGGTGGCCGCTCACGAACTTGGTCACTTATTCCTGGGCTTGAATGCACACTCGAAGGTGGGAATCATGGCGCCAATCTGGAAGCAGCAAAGCCTGCGCGAGGTCGCGACGGGAACTCTAGGGTTTACAGGAGACCAGTCAAAATTGATGAAGGCGCGGCTGGGGGGAGAACAAGCGAAATTCATCTCGTTTCGGAGCCGCAACGGTAGACCAGGCGATTACTGATTTTGCTTTTGAGCTTCTTGCAGCAGCGGACGAAGGGAATCAACCGAGACTCCAATTGTGCCTCCGGTGAAACCGTCCATATAGGCGGAGTTGACTCCGATCACTTCGCCTTTGGTATTGAATACCGGGCCTCCACTGCCACCGTGAGCCGTCGGAGCATCGTAAATAAGCTTCTCACCGACGACGTCGCCAAGATGTCCGCAGGTGGTCGAAGGGCGAATCAACGATAACGCCGCCAGTTCGCTGGCCGCGCTAATGTCGTTGTGACGGTAGGCCATGCGCTCGTAAATTCCGGCGGGAGACTTCGCCACCATCCCGGCTATTCCCATGGGATAGCCCATCACAGTAACGAGTTGTCCGGGTGAACCGGGCGATTTTGCCAGAGGCAGCGCAGGAAGATGGCGGACCGCTTCCAAATCTACAATGCGTAAGACAGCAAGATCAGATGTCTTGGAAACCGATGCAGGCGACAACGTGATCGGCGTTGGCGATCCGGGGAAAAATATCACCAGATTCTCGAGCATCGCGCTGGCTCCCTGATCGATGAGCTTTTGCGCTTCCGAGTCGCCGTACCAAGGCTCGGCTACGTGGCGGTTGGTGGCCACCAGACCGTCGCCCACCACAAATCCTGTTCCAGAAACCCGCGCACGGACTACCGGACGCTGGTTCGCGAAGCCCACTTGATAGACGCCATAAATGTAGCCGATAGAATTTCGGTATCGGTTCAGTATCACCGCAGGCATGGCCTGCTCCTGCTTGAGCTGCTCAACCTGCGCCGTCAGTTCGTGCACTTGCTTTTGGAGATCGCTGGGCGGTTCTGCCAATGCGGCTCTGGGAGAGTAATAGTGCACCATTGCGAAGGCCCCAAGAAGCAGCACGACTCCCAACACGGCTTGGACCATCTGTTGCCAGCTATCGCTGACGATTGTGGACTCCTGCGGAGCTTCCGGGGCGTGGTTCGAACCGGTAAGCGGGGGCTCGTTAATCTGGGATTCGGCCATGAGCGTCCGAGCGTCCTCGAAGTGCGCTCCAAGCCTTTCTTTTTCAGCCTTTTAAAGCGGGAATGTCCGGTTCGGCCGAGGACTTGGAGTGCTTATCTTCGTCCCTCTCGCTGCGGTTGACTACGGTACTGAAGATCAACGTCCCAAGGTAGTTCTAGCCGTTTCAACAAGTTACAAACCGTAAATCTCGTAAAACCGTTATAGTCCGCTACACTTGGCAGCTTCAATGCGATGGAATATGCGATTAAAGTCTAGCGAGTTGGTAGGGAATGATCTTGGGTTGGGGAATCAACTCTCTTTTCCTATGCGGGTCTTATCGGTGATA
>CAZILJ010000542.1:0-2730 GCA_964539915.1 uncultured Acidobacteriaceae bacterium
AGGATATCGTTTCATCACGCTCGAAGACGCGTTGAGCGACCAGGCCTACAGTCTTCCTGACACATACGTCGGAGAAGAAGGAACCAGCTGGCTCGATCATTGGGCCATTACGATGGGCAAACCTCTGCAGGGATTTCCCGAGGTGCCAGCGTCAATCATGGAAAGACACGCTGCTCTGACGAAACCGCACACGCCTTGAGTCCGGCGGCTTCATTCGTATCGCAGTGCGACCATGGGATCGACCTTAGCTGCGCGGCTGGCAGGAATGTAGTTTGCCAGAAATGCCACAAAGCCCAGCAGCGCGATAAAAGCCACGAGGGTTAAGGGATCGGTGGCGCTGATGTCGAACAAGAGGCGCGAAATCAGCCTGGTCAGCGCGATAGCCGCGACCAAACCTGTCATCAGTCCGACCAATGCAAGAGACATTCCCTTCCACACGATGAGCTTCATCACGTCGGCACGCTGGGCGCCAAGTGCCATGCGTACTCCTATTTCTCGCACCCGCTGGCTGACGAAGTAAGCCATGACCCCATAAATTCCAATTGCTGCCAGCAGCATGGCCGTGGCTGCAAAGAAGCCAAGAATTTGCATGGCAAAGCGGCGCGGCGCTAACGAATCGGAAATGATGTTGCGCAGCGCGCGCACGCCGAACACTGGCAAGTCCGGGTCGACAGCCTGGATCTCGCGACGGACAGGCTCTTCCAAAGCCTCGGGACTGGCGGTGGTCCTGATATAGACAGTCATTGCGTTCAGCGGAAACTGTCGGGAAGGAAGAAACAGGTGCGGAGTGTAGGGTGAGTCGAGGCCTTCATTTCTGCTGCTGCCTATCACGCCCACAATCCTCCGTACGTCAGGGTTTTGAGGGCCACGCTGTATTTGAGGGCCAAGCTGTAGGCGAATTTGCTTCCCTACTGGATCTTCGTGTGGCCAGAAGCGCTCCGCCGCTGTCTGGTCGATGAGCACCACCGGTTCGCCTTTCTCATTGTCGGCGTCGGTAAAAAATCTACCTGTGATGAGCGGCGTGCCGAGGACATGGAAAAGATCGGGCGACGCCACACCCAACTGAGCGGTTGGAGCTTCACCCGCGGCGGCTACGCGGCCCACAATCTCGAAGCCTCTGGAGTTGCGCAGCCCGGTAAAGGGAGTGTTTCCACCCCCGATTGCGACTTCCTTCACGCTGGGCACAGTGCCGACGCGACGCAGCATCTCACTCACGAAAATATTACGTTTCTCCTGGGTCGGATAAGGATTGTTCTTGGGATCATTCGGTACTGGCAGCCATAACCGGGCGGTCACCACGTTTTCGGCGTTGAAGCCCGGTTGGACGTCGAGCACTTTCCAGAAGCTGCGCAGTAAGAGGCCGGCGCCCACCATCAGCACGAATGAGAGGGCGAACTCGCACGCGACCAGCGCACTGAGGAAGCGGTGTTGACCCGAGGCGAGGCCCGCGCCGCGGGTCCCTTGACCCAATTTGTCCATCAATCGCCGGTCCGACATTTGCAGTGCCGGAGCCAGGCCGAACAGGATGCCGGTGATTACGGAAATCGCAAAGGCGAAGAAAAGTGCACGTCCGTTCAAAGCAACTTCCGTAAGTCTGGGAAGATTCGCCGGAACCAGCGTGAGCAAAATGTCCTTGAGCCAAAAACTCAAGGGAAGGGCTAGCGCTCCACCGCAGAGCGAGAGCACGACACTCTCGGTCAGGGTCTGACGAACCAGTCGCCAGCTACTTGCGCCGAGCGCCTGCCGCACAGCGATTTCACGGTAACGCGACGAAGATCGCGCCAGCAGCAGGCTGGCGATGTTCACGCAGGCAATCAGCAACACAACGCCTACCGCGGCCAGGAGCAGGAAAAGCATCAAGCTCACGTTCGCGGTCACTTCCTGCTGCAGCGGCACGAGTCGAAGTCTCCACTGTGCAGTCGCGGGATAATCGGTGGGATATTGCTCGCGCACTTGCGCGGCAAATGCGTCGAGCTTCGCCTGGGCTTGCGCGACTGAGAGTCCAGGCATCAAGCGGGCGACAGCGCCGGGAATGAATCGCAGGGTGCGCACGGGAGGTTTCGGAAACGGTGGGGCCGCGTATCCTGCCGCCACCCAAACTTCTACGTCGTGCCCGAGAGTACGTCCGGGATGGCGAAAGGTCGGCGGCATGACTCCGATGATGGTGTACAGATCAGTATCTATCCGGATCGACTGACCCAAGACGTTCGGATCCGCCCCAAACATGATGTGCCACAGGCTGTCGCTGATGACGGCGCCCTCAGAGAACCCTTCGCGAGAATCGGCGTCGTTCCAAACCCGGCCCATGGCGGGCCGCGCATGCAGTAGTGTGAAATAGCTCGTGCTGACCGCATTGGCTTCCACGCGCTGGGGTTTCTCTCGTCCGGTAATGTTGGCGTTGATGGGCCAAACCGCCGACAATTGCTCGAACACGCCAGAGCGCTTTTGAAAATCATCGAGTTCGGGCTGCGACATGCCGGCATCTGTCAGGTTGGCTCCCGGGATGTCTTCCTTCACCGACACCAGTTGCTCCGGTTGTGAGTAAGGGAGCGGCCGTAAAAGGATGGCGTCGACCACCGAAAACAACGCCGTGTTGGCGCCGATGCCGAGGGCCAGAGTGACAATTACCACTGCGCTAAAGCCTGGGCTTTTGCGCAGCATGCGAACGCCGTAGCGAAGATCCTGCAGCAGAATTTCCATCGGTCTTCCTCGGAGCGGTTGCCTCGCTCT
>CAZILJ010000543.1:0-1579 GCA_964539915.1 uncultured Acidobacteriaceae bacterium
GGAAGTCGACCTGCGCCGCCTGATGGAAGACGTAGCCCAGCTTGCCGCTCCCGAAGCTGAGCAGCATGGTGTCACGATCCAGCGGCAAATGCCGGACCAGCATCTGACGATCAAAGTCGATCTGGATCTGATGAAACAGGCGCTGCTCAACGTCGTGCTCAACGGGGTCCAGGCCATGCCCGCGGGAGGGCTTCTCGCCATTTCCGCTCGACGCGAGAACACCTACGTCGTTGCCGAAATTCGCGATCAGGGTGGAGGGATTCCGCAGGACATGCACGAGAAGATTTTCGAACTCTATTTCACAACCAAGAAGGAAGGCAGCGGCATCGGTCTGGCGCAGACCTATCAGATCCTGCAGTGGCATTATGGATCGGTAGACTTCGAATCTGCCGAGGGAAGCGGAACCGTTTTCCGCTTTCATATTCCTGCGGTTGGGACGACGCCGGAGAGCGGTCCCGAATACGCCACCGACGCGGCAACTGTACAAGGCGGGGATTGACATCGAAATCGCCTGAATCAAGAGTAATTCGCACAAGAAGAATCGTCATGGGTTTGGCCGAACTGCGGACCCAAAGCGTTAGAATCGAGTTGCGTCGGGTACGGCTCGCTTGGGACCTCGATATGATTCTGGCAGCAGTCTTTCTGTTGGGCACTCTGTGGACGACGGCCGCGCCGTTGGCGGCGGCACCTCAGTCCGCGCCGCTGTCACAGCCAGCAAATACACCGCCGGGCGCCGCGGAACCGCAAACTCAGGGGACCGCCACGCCGGCGCAGAACGCTCCGACTTCGTCTCAGCCGCAAACCGCGACCACCAATCCGGCCAAGCCGCCGAGCGCTGCGAAGCGCCGACGGCGTACGAAAAAAGTTGCCAGCTGCGGAACCGCTGCCTCCGCCAGTCCCGCTGCTTCGGGTTCTACGCCGCCCGTTGCCGAGCGCAACCCTTCCCCTAGCGGAACACCGGGGCCCGAGCAACCGTGTCCGGCGCCGAAGGTGATTGTCCAACACGGGGGAACCTCAGAGCCCAGCATTCAGTTGGGTGGCTCGGCTGGCAGTGAGACCCCCGATAAGCGAAACACTGCCAATGAAATGTTGGGCACGACGGACGCGAATCTCAAGCAGATCGCCGGGCGGCAACTCAGTGCGACCCAGCAAGACATGGTCAATCAAATCCGCCAGTTTATGGACCAGTCGAAAGCGGCTGTCGTAGACGGTGATCTGGAACGCGCCCGGACCCTGGCGTGGAAGGCTCAAGTGCTTTCCGAGGAATTGGTCAAGGCGCCGTAATACCGATGCACCTTGACCGAGGCGCCTGAGATCATTGCCCTTTCGCCCGCGCGCCGTTTACTTTTGTCAGCAAATCCTGCGACATCGCCTGCAACGGACCCGGAATCTTGACGGCCTCGGTTAGCACCTCGCGGGCATCGGTCAGCTTGTTCAACTTCCCATACGCGAAACCCATCCCGTACAGAGCCCGCGCATACTGCTGATCATCTTGTCCTTTGAGCAGTGCCGCAGAGGCTTTCAGTTCGGGAATGGCAGCCGTGGTTTTGTCCTGCTTCAGGTAGGCCCAGCCGATCGT
>CAZILJ010000544.1:0-3973 GCA_964539915.1 uncultured Acidobacteriaceae bacterium
GGTGGGAGGGGCCATTTTAAGCCGGAGTTTTCTCAAGCTCGGCTTGGTGGATGAAATCAGATTGATGATAGCCCCGGTCATCTTGGGTGAAGGACTGCACCTGTTCGGTGATGCCGGTACCGAGCAGAAGTGGCATCTGAAAAACGTAGTCGCTCACAAGAACGGCTTTGTTGAGTTATCGTACAGCCGCCCATCAACCGACTCCTAGCCTGAAAGAGTTACGCCGGGCGGGTTCCCCTCATAACGTCGGGGGGCCAGCTGGCGAAGGGCGTGCTCCAGAGCGCGCTGTCTTTCGAATTTTCGAATTGATCCTGCCGCGAAGATTTCGCGGGAGACGTCGGGCGAAAGTTTGTTTTGAGCGCAGCAGCACCAGGGAGGGCTTGCCGCGCTCCGGCTCCCTGAAGAGAAGATGGACATGCTCCGGCATGACCACGTAACCGACGACGACAGAGTGATGGCGCTTGCCGGTTTGCTCCATGACTTCGAGGCAGAGATGGCGCGACTGGGGCGTGCCAAGAAGGGGCCGCCGCGGGTAGCAACTGGTGGTGATGAAGTGAAGGTATCCCGAGCCATCGTAGCCGTGAAGATTCCTCGGCATCGCGACGGTGTAACATGAACGCGAGGATTTGGCTGTGACGAGTGAACATGGCGCCGGCCACACGGTTGCGCATCCCTGAGACTGCCACGCGAGTGGGGGCATCCGGTGGCGGGGCTCCCGGGAAAAGCGTCGGTTGGGCCGGCTGGCGAAACAAAAGATCGGAGAGAACATGAAGCCGACAAGTCGTCCGAATGACCAGGCTGCGTCAGCGAATATCACCAAGCGGATTCAAGATCTGGGAGACTGGCGCGGCAAGACCCTCGCTCATGTCCGTCAGCTCATCCACGATGCCGACCCCGAAATCCAGGAGGAGTGGAAATGGGCAAAGCCCGCGTCGCCCGGAACCCCCGTCTGGGCCCATGACGGCATCGTCTGCACAGGGGAATCGTACAAGCAGGTCGTGAAGCTCACCTTCGCGCGCGGAGCCTCCATCGAAGACCCGAAGAAGCTCTTCAATTCCAGCCTGGAAGGGAACACGCGGCGCGCGATCGATCTCCGCGAAGGGGAGAAGATCAACGAAGCTGCCTTCAGGCAACTCATCCGCGCCGCGGTGGCGGCCAACTCCGCAGCGCGCACTCATCTTTCAGCCAAGAAACGGGCAGTCAAGAAGAAGTAAGCCCGGAAATATTTTGCATGCAAGTTCGTGCGGATCAATATTTTGGCGGATCCGAAATATCAAAATTCCAATAACTTCAAAGGAGTCAAAGATTTAGGAGGATTCGACGGCAAAAATGTCGCACCTACCCTGACAGGGTACAAAAGCCGCCAGCTTACGCTGGCGGCCAAATAAATCCGACTTGGCAGTGGGGTTAGAACCCAGGTGTACCGGGGTTGGCATGGCTGGCATGCAACGAAAGGCGGACACCGCGCTGTTCGTTGATGCGGGTCGTCGTAGTCCAGTCAACTTCATCGGTACCGATCACACCGGTACCTCCGCCAACCAGCGAGTAAGAGATGCGGCTGTCCTGATAGCCGTATCCGCTGACAGCCAATACGGTGCCGTTGTTCAGCACGAAGACAGGCATGCCCGGAGCAGCATTCGCGGACGGCAAGGTTCGCGTAACGACGCTCGCATAGGAGGCCTGTGGAACGGTTTGGATGGTTTCGTCCGCGACCGAAGCATTCCGAAGCAGAAGCTGCGGCTTAGCCGTGTCATAGACGGAGGGCTGGTAAGTCTGGCTTTGCTGGCGCGTGAAGAAGTGCCAGTCCGGGCCGAAGTTCTTTGCGATTTGTGGGATTTGAACATCGTCCATCAGACGCAAGCTGAGCACGGTTTCGCCCTTCAGCTTGGGGCGAGGGCCGCGAGCGGGCAGCATGATGACTTTCCAGGGCCAGAGCGGTGGCAGCATCCACTCAACGACGTCGCGCTTCGCGTGCCCTTTGCCGTCGATCTTGCCCTGTTTATCGACTTTGTAGCCCCGCGTCGAGATGACCTTTGCCTCAAGAGGCAGATCACCGCTGGGCAGGCCGATGCGATCGAACTGGAGCTTCAAATAGCCTTTGCCCCAGAAATGGCCGGGATCCTTTGCGGAGTCCAGATGCCCCACCAGATAGCTTCCGCGCGGAAAAGCCTGCTGTCCAAACTCGGTTACACCCCGCAGGTGACAAAGCACCGGATCGCCCACATCTACCGTGGACGAGGAGAAATTGGGTTCATTGAGGGTACATTGCAGAAGAGTTCCTGCGGGCAGGACGATGTCCCGTGCGCTGGCGCTCAGGCTCAAGGGCAAAACCAGGAGACCTAGTACGGACAGAACTAGGCCCGCCTGGAACAGGCGGTACTTCATAAATTCACCTCGGTCGCTTAACTGATTTGCGGGCCGCGGGACAGCCCTTGATCTGTTCCGCAGAATCTAATCACAGGTGTTGGGGCTGGGTCAATAAGGTTTTTGGGCTGAGTGAGGCTCTAAACCAAGGGAGTGGGGCACTCCTCGACGAAGGCAAAAACCGCCAGCTTTTGGCTGGCGGCTGGTAGACCGTGCTGAGCAATTACTTTTCGTACAACAAGACGCCTTCCGCCTTTTCCGAATCGACCGGGCGATAGAACAGCTTGTTGTCTTCCAGGAAGACCTCGATGAACGCCGGACGCGTGGTGATCGTGCCTTGGATCAGCGCCTCCGACAACGGGTCTTCGATGTACTTTTGCAGCGCCCTGCGCAGCGGGCGTGCGCCGTAGCTGCGATCGGTTAGGGTCTGGTTCAGAATCCACTTCTTGGCATCATCGGCCACCGAGACAGTAATGGATTTCTGAGCCAGGTTCTGGTTGAGTTGCGTGACCATGAGCTCGAGAATCTGGATCAGGTCTGCCTCGCTCAGCGCCAGGAACAGGATGATCTCATCCAGACGGTTCAGGAATTCCGGATTGAAGGTGCGCTTGACTTCGTTCCTCACGAGGTCTTCCACCTTCTCCGAAATCATGTCTTCCTTGCTCGACTGGAAGCCCAGGCCCTCGCGGCGCTGCAAGTGCCGGGCGCCGATGTTCGAGGTCATGATGATGATCGTGTTTTTGAAGTCGACCGTGTTGCCGAGTCCGTCGGTCAACTGGCCGTCTTCAAACACCTGCAGCAGGATGTTGAACACATCCGGGTGCGCCTTCTCGATTTCGTCGAGCAGGACGACCGAGTAAGGAGCGCGCTTCACGCGTTCGGTGAGCTGGCCGCCTTCTTCGTAACCGACATATCCAGGAGGCGAGCCGATCAACTTCGAGACCGAATGCTTCTCCATGAACTCCGACATATCGAAGCGGACGAGAGCCTTCTCGGTGCCGAACATGAACTGCGCCAAGGTACGCGCAACTTCAGTTTTACCGACGCCCGTCGGTCCCAGGAACAGGAAGGAGCCGATCGGGCGGTTCGGATTCTTAAGTCCAGCCCGGGACCGTCGGATGGCGCGCGCCAACGCGCTGATTGATTTGTCCTGCGAGATGATGCGCTTGTGGAGCTCTTCCTCGATGCGCAGAAGTTTCTGCGTCTCTTCTTCTTTGATCGAGGTGATTGGCACGCCGGTCCAGCGCGACACCACGTCTTCGATATCCTCGCGGTTGACGACTCCAGTCGAAGACTCGTCCAGATGATATTTTTCGCGAAGGGCGCGCAGGTTCTCGCGCTCTTTACGCTCTTCATCCGAATAGAAGCGCGCCTTTTCGAACTCGTGATTCGCGATGGCGTTTTCCATGCGATGCACGATGAACTTGATGCGCTTCTGGACTTCGGTCAGTTCCTCGGGCAGCGAGGTCTGGCGAAGTTTCACGCGGGCTCCGGCTTCGTCAACCAGATCGATCGCCTTGTCCGGCAGGAAGCGATCCGGAATGTAACGGTTCGAGTGCGAAACCGCAAAGTTGATCGCTTCGTCCGTATACGTAACCGCGTGAAATTT
>CAZILJ010000545.1:0-5097 GCA_964539915.1 uncultured Acidobacteriaceae bacterium
ATGGTTACTGCCTGCTCATCGGAGAAGCCGGCTGAGAACCCCCGGACCGGGAACGAACACAGGCTTTCACTGCGGCAGCAGCCCTGCCAATTGTCACCCGTCCCGTCAAGAACTACTGCTACAATCCCTGCCTTCAGGAGACTCCGTCCTTGAAAAGCTTGCTCTGTTGTGCGCTGTTTCTTGCCGCTTGCTTTGCGCAGACCGCGGCGCGAAGTCCGTCGCCGGGCAAACAGAAAGTGCTCTGGCAAAAACTGGAGGCACAGATTCAGGATGTCGACCAGCATCTCGATGGCGTGATGGGCGTGGCGATCGAGGATCTCACGACGGGTGATCACTACTTCTTGCACGAAGACGAAGTCTTCGCGCAAGCCAGTTCCATCAAGATCACGGTCCTCGCGAATCTTTATCTGCAGGTGCAGCAGGGAAAGCTGAAGGTTACCGATCCCTATACCGTTCAATCGTCCGATCTTGTCGCGGATAGCGACATCATGGGCGGACTCACTCCGAATGTCACGCGGCTTACCTTGCGCGATCTGGCGACCATGATGGTGGCGGTCAGCGACAATTCGGCCAGCAATGTGCTGATCGACCGCGTCGGTATCGAGAACGTGAATGCGATGCTCGATTCACTCGGCCTGACGCACACGCGTCTCCGCCGCAAGATGATGGATCTTCAGGCCGCTAAAGAAGGCCGCGAAAACATCTCGACTCCGCGCGAAATGATGATGCTGCTCGATGCAATCCACCATGGCAAGCTGCTGAACAAAGAATTGACTGCTGACTTCTTCAAAATGCTGAGTACGAACAAAGACTCCTGGCTTCCCCGCGACCTTCCTGCCGAACTCAAGGTCGCCAACAAGCCGGGCTCGCTGGAAGCGGTACGCAACGACTCCGGCGTCGTATTTGTCGAAGGCAGACCATACGTGATTTGTGTGATGACGTCGTTTCTCCGAAATGAACGAGAGGGCGAAGAGGCCATCAGCAAAGTGTCACTCGATGCCTGGCGCATGTTCGACCGTCTCAGCCGAGCGACCGAGTTTGGAAGAGTGGTCTCCGCAGGAAACGGTAGCAGGTAGACGATGCTTGTCTGCGTTTGCTCGAGTTCTACTTCGCAGCTTCCAGAGTTCGAGTTGGAGCAATGTGCTGGCCCATGAACTGCAGCGCGGTTTTGGCGCCCCTCGACTGGGAGAAGTAGTAGCCTTGCCCGTACTCGCACTTCAGTTCAAGCAGGCGCTCCACTTGCCGGGCACTCTCAATGCCTTCGGCAATCGCTTGCAAGTTCATTTTCTGCGCGAGAGCGGCGATCAGCCCAACCCTGCCGCAGGCGGCGCGGTCGGTTTGCATCTGCCGCCCCAACGGGCGGTCGATCTTCAACACATCCCCTGGAAACTGCCGCAGGCCTCGCAATGATGTCGTCCCCGTACCGAAATCATCGAGAATCACTCCGATTCTCACGCGCTTTGTGTGAGACAGGATGGTGAATCGCGCGAACCAACGTCGGTCATTCAAGCCCGCCGACCGACGGTGACGAACAAACCACCCTCGTGCCCGAGTGAACCAATCCAACCGAGTTGCACGAGCCAGCCCTCAACGCGCCAGTTGTCTGCTGCGCTCGCGAACAACTCCCCAGGTTCCTGACTGAGCATCGCGCTTGGGTAGGCCCGGACGTAATCGATGCCATTCTCGGCAAACCAGTGCTGCACCTCGGCCAGGGTGTGACGGTGCTCCTCAGGATGCTGATACTGGTCTCGCAGCCATGCCTTGCGCCGTGCCGGCTCATGGTCTCGATCGCGCAGCACCGGATCGAAAGGGAAGAATCGGTATCCGGACAGCCGCGCAAGCAAGCGGCGGAGCCGGAACGGGATGCGCGCGAAAGCGTTGTAAAGTCCGAGGACGACCATTCCACCCGGTCGAACGAGCCGCGCGACGTGGGCGAAGGCTGCGCGCGGATCTGGAGTATGGTGCAGAACTCCTGAGGCGTACACCACATCAAACGAGCCCTCCCGTATGCCGGGACGGTGCAGGTCGGTCTCGATGAACAGTACCTGGGTGAGCCCGAATCGTCGCGCTGCCGCTGCGCCCAACCTTAGCGATGCCCGCGTGAGATCAGCGCCGATCACCACCCGATCCGCCCGGGCCAGGTACAAGCTCATCTGCCCCGTGCCACACCCGATCTCTAAGATGCGTGCATCGCCGGGAATCGCCCGATCGATCAGGCATGCGAACTCACTTCGCTTTGCCCGGGCTCGCAACCAGCTGAGACTGTCGCGCGGCGGATAATTGGGGAACGGCGCCTGCTCGTAGAACGAGCGCACGACTTCGGTTTGCCTGTCGCCAGCTAGACGTAAGTTGGGGATGCCATCGGGTGCTTCGTAACGCACGGGGCAGTCACCACACGACCAATCCGCCGTGAGCTCGCCCCCACACGCCGGGCATGCGAGTAACTCCAGAAAGGCGCGCACCGGTTACCAGATTGAATAGATAAACGGAGCCAATGCTTCGACAGTAGTTGCCACGATGAGCAGCAAGCCCGTTATGCACAGAAAAATGGCCAGCGGCGTGAGCCAGCGCTTTCCGGAATCGCTTTGCCATAACCCGTGTGCTAGCTGCGCCATCGATCCGAACGTGCTGCCGAATACGATGAGTCCGCGTTGTATCCTGCCACGCTTCTTAATCACGCAACCTCCTTCTCTGATTCCGATGCTGGTGTTTCTGCCATTGGCGAGGCGCGCTTCACGACCCGCGTCCGACCGGCGATCAGTACATCGATCCCGCAGCGCAGGAATGTCGAATACCCTTCGACCGCACGATTGACAATCGGTTCTCCGGCCAGATTAAACGATGTGTTGAGCAGCACTGGCATCCCGCTGCGCCTCCCGTACGCCTCCAACAGTGCGTATAGGCGAGGCGCCATCTGCTGCTCCAGTGCTTGCAGCCGAGCCGTTCCATCGACATGGGTGATGGCCGCGAGTCGCGATTGCCATTCGCGGCGCACCGGAAACACGCCCGACATGAAACGCGCCAGTCGCATTCCACCCGGAGGAACATCGAAATAACGAGCTGCCGCCTCGAGGGGCACCACGGGTGCGAACGGGCGGAAGGATTCCCGGTACTTGATCTCGCGGTTGAGCCGATCGCGCATATCGGTCGTATGAGGGGCCGCGAGGATACTGCGGTGACCGAGCGCGCGCGGCCCGAACTCGAGAGGGCCCTCCATCCACCCGACGATGCGACCGGCGGCCAAATCGCCAGCAGTCTGCTCTATGAGCGCGTCATCCTGGAGTTCCTCGATGCGCTGGCCATCCTCGCGGGCAAGTCGTGCCAGCTCAGAACCATCCACTGAAGGTCCCCAAAACGGGTGATCGGGTATGTCGCGGTCTGGATTTCCAAAGCAAATCCGATCGGCATACAGCGCCGCTCCCAGCGCGCACCCGGCGTCGCCCGGCGCGGGCGGGACGAATACACGCTCGAAACCTGACTCCGCGAGTAGACGTGCGTTGGCCACGCCATTCAAGGCCACGCCGCCTCCCAAGCACAGATCGGGCAAGCCGGTTTCTTCATGGAGCGCTCGCGCGATCCCTACCAGCGTGTCCTCCAGAACCCGCTGCACGCTGGCGGCGCAATCGGCGAAGCGCTGTCCTTCCGCATCGTCTAGATCAATCGGTTCATAGGGATTGCGCGGCGGGCCAAAGAGCTCGATGAAACGCGACGAATAGCAACGTTCCGCCGTGGTGTGAAATTCAAAATAGTCGAGGTCGAGCGCGAACGCGCCATCGGGTGTGCGGCGGATCAGCTTCCGGACCTGCTCAACCAGGGTTGGCTGTCCATAGCCAGCGAGGCCCATGACTTTGTACTCGTCCTCGTTCACCTTGAAGCCGAGGTATGCCGTGAACGTGGAATACAGCATTCCGAGGGAGTGCGGAAATCTGATTTCCCGCCATCGCCTGATTGTCGTCGCACCGTTTGCGAGCCGCTCGCCATCACCGACCGACAGTGTTGCCCACTCGCCCACCGCATCGGTGGTCAAGATCGCGGCGCGCCGCGTGGGCGCGGTTAGGAAGGCCGCGGCAGCGTGCGACTGATGGTGCTCGGTAAACAAGACTTTGCGTCCGGGCACGCCCAAGTGCGAAGAAATGATTCCACGCATCCACACTTTTTCGCCAAGCGAATTCTTCGTCGCATTGGGAAACGTTCGCCAAGACTGCGGGAAGGCGCGCAGAGCGCAGGTGAGTATGCGATCAAACTTCAACATCGGGCGTTCGTAAAAGACTACGGCGTCGAGCGCATCTGGCTCGATGCCTGCATGATCAAGACAGGCCTCAATCGCCAGCAGCGGAAAAGCGGCATCCCCCTTGTGGCGGGATAGCCGCTCCTCTTGGACAGCACAGACGGGGACGCCATCGATAACCAGGGCCGCAGCCGAGTCATGGTAGTGCGCCGAAATGCCAAGAATGTTCATCTCAATATTGCTTGTCGAGTGATCCACTGCTTTCCGGCGAGACCCGTGTCCAACCGGAGAGCTCCCTGCGCTCAGCACGCTTAGCCAGCCAGGCGAAGGGCGGTAGCAGGATGAAATATTGAATGGTTAGCAGAATGGACCCGAGGATTCCGGCAAGCGCAGTCGCCAGCCGCAAGTAGGTTTTCCAGAGTCGACTGAAACGCGCACGCCATAAATGACGCCGATGACGCTGCGGAGCGATTCGGGTGAGTTGCGTAAGTGTGTAGTTCATGTGAAACATTTCGTCGTGCAGAATCTCTTCGAAAATCGCACGGGTCGGCGGATCGTGCTGCATCACGTTGTGATAAACGGCGAAACGGCTGGCGGCCGCCTTTTCCGATAGATGAAGAAAAGCAAGCATGGTGTGATCCGACTCACCGTCAACCTGCAGATCATCAAGTCCGTGTCCACCGGGCGCAAGCCATTCACCTTGGAAACCCTGATTGGAGCGAGAGCGGACCATGCTCAAAAGTGCCGCCGCCCGGTCACGGAACAGAACACCGTGACGAAACTCGTCGATCGCATGCTCCAGGTAGAGGCGACGTAAGAGAGGATCTGAGGTGACTTCGGCTGCGCGCAAGATATCGCGCCCGCCATCG
>CAZILJ010000546.1:0-2898 GCA_964539915.1 uncultured Acidobacteriaceae bacterium
GGCAGATTGCATATGGCGCGGCGGCCGACCGCGGGCGTACGCTGCTGGAGCTGGCGGAGATACTTGATCCGCTGGTATTGCCCGAAGCGGTGGACGAAATAGGAATGAGCGGCGACATGACGGCGACTCCGCCGCTGATTGCGATGGCGCGGCCCGGAGAAACGGCTTCGCGCTCGGCTTACGTGCAGCTGAAAGCGATTGAGTCGTTGGGACGGTTGAAGGATCCGGAAGCGGTGGCGACGCTGCGGGAAATCCTGGAAACCAGGAAGACATTTGGATTTGTATATCACCGCGAGTTGAGGATCGCGGCAGCGCAGGCACTGGCCAAGACCGATCCGCGCTACAGCTCGCAAGTCTTGTCGGACAGCGGATTGGAAGCGGCGGAGCTTGCGATCGCGCCCCTGGATTTGGCTCCGGCATGCCCGTGGGTGCGGCAGCGGCGCTACGAGCGATTGGTGCTGGCGAAGACCGTGTTCGGGACGATTGGCAGTTCGTGGGGGAAATCGAGAATCCAGATTCGCGAACTCAGCCTGGGCGGCGGGATGGCCACGAAGGAAGACAACCTGCGTATCGGCAGCGAAGCCGATTTGGAAATTTCGCTGGGCATGCGGTCGAAGATTCGGGCTCATGTGCTGTTGCGGCGAGCGCGTGTGAATGAAGTGGGATTCGAGATTGTGAGCACCGACTTGGAGAGCCGGTACCGGCTGCGCCGGTTACTGGTGGATGCGCTGAACCATGGTCCGCAGAGCAAGGGGCAGGAGTGGGGTGGGGAGCGGAAGATCTAGCGTTTTGGCCGTCGGCTATCAGTTCTTTCGACTGGAATTTGAGGCGGGAGTTGGTTTTAGTTAGGGTTAGTGCGGCGGC
This sequence comes from uncultured Acidobacteriaceae bacterium, assembly GCA_964539915.1. Taxonomy (GTDB): domain Bacteria; phylum Acidobacteriota; class Terriglobia; order Terriglobales; family Acidobacteriaceae; genus Sulfotelmatobacter. The sequence goes on from CAZILJ010000546.1 coordinate 865, forward strand.
GGGACAGTCGCCTGTCCTCCCTCCCACACCACCGTACATGCGGGTCCGCATACGGCGGTTTCGGCGGGTTGAGCTAAAACTTCACGACCAGCGGCGGAAGGCCGAGCCCGGCAAATGTGGGCTTCGCAATCAGTTGCTCGCCGCCCGCCACCGTAGGCCTCTTATCCGTTGGTCGTTCATAGCTCGCATCTTTGCTCCAACGTTTCTTTCAGGCCCCGCCTCGCGGCGAGTGTTATTTCGCCTTCGCGCTTCGCTAACCATTCACCTCCACCAGGTTGGGTAGAGGACTTTCACCTCCAAGCTGTCGAGCATGCTCGGCACACAACAAGAAGCCTCTGCTTACGGCAGAGGCTTTCGTGTTTGCGGCCAAATCTTTGGCTTACTTTACCTTCAGGAAGATGATCGCCAGGGTGTAGAGGGCCAGGGACTCGATCAGGACCAAGCCCAGAATCAGTGCGAACTGGATTCCGGGACGGGCGGCGGGGTTGCGAGCCAGGGACTCGGTGGCGGCGGCGACGGCTTTGCCCTGGGCGAGGCCGCAGACTGCGGACGCGATCGCCATGGAGAATCCAGCGGTGATGGCGATCCAGTGGGTGTCCTCGGCTGCACCGCCCTGCGCGAAGGCAGGCATGGCGAAGCAGAGGGCGGAGAGAGTCATGAACAGATAACGTAATCTACGCATTTTGTTGCTCCTCTATCAAAGTGCCGCCAGTGGGTGGTTGACGCCATACCTTGCAGACGCCCTCACGCTTGCGGCTGGTCAGTTTACAGTTCTCAGTTCTGGTTCTCAGCAAAACCGAAGCTGAGTTATAAGGAGCTGACAACTGCGTTCTGACCAGCCAGTTGTTTCCGTCTACGAGGCCGCCCTCAGGGGCTGAAGCTGTGCCATTTCACGAAACCTACATTCCCAAAACCTGCACTCGCCAAAGCCCTGAAATCTGCGAACTGCTTCTAGTGCTCGTCGGCGACAGCGCCGGAGACATAGATGATCGACAACAACATGAACACGTAGGCCTGCAAAACAGCGACGACGATATGCAGGCCGCTGAAGATGATGGGAATGCCGATCGGGATCATCGAAAAGAAAACCAACGTGATCAGATCGCCGGCAAAAATGTTGGCCCAGAGACGAACGGTGAGCGAAAGCAGGCGCGCGAAGTGGCTGACCAGTTCGATGGGAAGCATCAACGCGGCGAGCAGGATCCGGGCAATCAACGGCATTCCCTCCATCGGCGGACCGAAAAAGTGCAGGAGATACTTGGGTCCGGCGTGCTTGAAGCCCTGGGTATGGTAGTAGATGAAGGCACAGATGGCGCAACCCAGAGGAACGATGGGAACTCCGGTGGGCGATTCAAAACCAGGGATCAGACCGATCAGATTACAGACCAAGATGAAAATGAATACGATCGCGAAAAAAGGAGTGTAAGGCTCGCTGTGGTGGCCGATAATTTCGCGGCTCTGGCTGAGGACGAATCCTTCAACGGCTTCGAAAGCATGCTGCAAGCCTCCGGGGGACTCCACGGAGAGACGCGAGCGGACCATCAGGAAAAGCACCAGCAGGAAGAAGAATACCAGCAGTTCCATGGAGAAAGAATTGGAGATGGGCGCCTGCGGATAACGGGGCTCGAGGTGGAGCATTCGCAAAAAGGACGTGACGGGGCCGGCAAATAAGTGGTTCAGAATTTTGGTGAACCAGAGTTGTTCCATAGAAGCAGATTCTAGCTCTTAAGCTTTTAGCTGAGCGCCTGTCGCTTCGACCCAATCCTAAACTTCGCGAGTTACGGCTACGTACAGCTCGTAGACGGCTTCGCAGGCAATTGCTCCGACGGGCAAAAATAAGCCCGCAAAGAGTCCACGAAGGCTCGCGGGAAAACTGGTTAATATACCATACGCAGCGGCTCCCAACAACAGGTAGCGCAGGAGGAAGCGGGCGACGATCCCTTTTCCGGACTGGGGTTTACCGGTATTCGTGACGCGGTCGGCCAGTCCGGAGACGCCGGCACTGAGCCAGTGAAAATTGAGGTAGGCGATGAC
>CAZILJ010000547.1:0-3497 GCA_964539915.1 uncultured Acidobacteriaceae bacterium
AACTGGATCATGTCGATCTCGACCCTCTTTGGCGCGCTTACTTGGGCCGGCAGCTGACCGGACATTCCTCCTTTGGCGGCGCAGTGACCATGCAGGGGCCCTTACGTTATCCGAGGAGGTGGACGCTTTCAGGAAGCTCCACCGCGGTCACGATCGACGTGGAATACGCGAAGCTGCACAATCAGGGTCCGCTGTCATTTACCTATGCCGACCAGACAATTCACATTCTCCCCGGGCACATGGTCGGAGAGGGGACCGACGTTGTGGGACATGGTTCAATTCACTTCGTGGGTGCGCAGGAGCTTGATTTGTCAGCTGACGGGCAGGTTGACCTTGGACTGCTCGGCAGCCTAGTTCCGGATGTGACCAGTTCCGGTCTCACAACGATCCACATGACCTTGGGCGGCTCGCTAACCCAACTGCTTCCACAAGGCACGATCGAGGTCAAGAACGGATCAGCGAACTATGCCGGCTTGCCGAGCGGCTTAAGCGAGATGAACGGAACCCTCTCGTTCACGCGAGACCGTATCCATATTGACCAGCTCACGGCTCGAACCGGCGGCGGCACGCTGGACATGAAAGGCGACGTCACTAACTACAATCAGCAACTCTCTTTCGACCTCACCGCAATCGGGAAGGACGTCCGTCTGCGCTATCCGCCTGGAGTCAGCTCGACCGCGACCGCCCAGTTGCGCTGGGTGGGAAGCCGCTCCGTTTCAATGATTTCCGGTGATGTCATGGTCACAAAGTTGGCGGTGACGCCCGGCTTTGATTTTGGCTCGTACCTGGAACGCAGCCGCCAATCGGCGGCGATCACGCCCGCAAATTCGCCGCTTTACAACGTGAAACTGGATGTCGCTGTGCATACCGCGCCCGAACTGCAGATGAAGACGGCGGTAGCCAGGTTGTCCGGTGACGCGGATTTGCGCCTTCGGGGTTCGGTGGCGCGTCCGAGCGTGCTTGGCAGAGCGGATATCCTGGAAGGGGACGCAACTTTCAACGGCATCAAGTTCCGGCTGGAGCGTGGAGATATCACGTTCGCGAATCCGGTGGCGATTGAACCTCAAGTCAACTTGCAGGCCACGACTCACGTGCGCAACTACGATCTGGACATCACGGTGACCGGCACGCCGGATCGCCTGACGGTTAATTATCGTTCCGAACCGCCGTTGCCGAAGTCAGACATCATCGCCCTGCTCGCTCTCGGTCGTACCAGCGAAGAATCAGAGCAATTGCAACAACAGTCGGGGCAGGGAATATTTACCGACGAAGCCACCAACCTGATCGTCAGCCAGGCCATCAACTCGACCGTAAGCAGCCGCATGCAAAAGCTCTTCGGCGTCAGCCGCATCAAAATTGATCCCCAGGGCCTAACCACAGAAACCAACCCCACCGCGCGTGGACCGCAGGTGACCATCGAGCAGCAATTCGCCAACAACATATCTCTCACTTACAGCACCAACGTTTCGCAGAGCTCACAACAGATCATTCAGGGCGAGTACTACGTCAATCGCAATATCTCCGTTGTCGGTACCCGCGATCAAAACGGCGTGGTCAGCTTCGATGTCCGCGTTCGGCGGCGCAAGAAATAGAATAGGTCTTTCGGGGCATCCTTCCAACTGCGCATGAATGATTCTGGCGAAACCGCCGTATTCTCGAGTCTCCGGCTGAGCATGGTCAATTCCCAGTTGCGGGCGCGCGGCGTTGCCGATCGACGCGTGCTCGATGCGATGTCGCGAGTGCCGCGTCACAAATTCGCGCCCGAAAGCTGCCGCGATCAAGCCTATGACGATCATCCTCTTCCGATTGGCCAAGGGCAGACCATCTCTCAGCCTTACATCGTTGCGCGTATGTTGGAAGCTTTGGCCCTTTTGCCCTCCGACCGAGTGCTTGAGGTTGGCACCGGATCGGGCTACCTGACTGCATTGCTCGCCGAACTCGTGACCCGGGTCATTTCCGTGGAGCGCCATCCCGCGCTCGCGGATTCGGCCCGGGAATTGATCTCATCGATGGGCTACAACAACGTACGCGTGGTTGTGGGCGATGGCAGTCAGGGCTTTGCGGAAGAGACGCCTTACGATGCCATCATCGTTTCCGCGGCTGGTCCCGAAGTGCCGCGCCCGCTGCTCGAACAGCTGGCTGAAGGCGGAAGAATGATTATTCCCGTCGGTGGGTGTGACTCTCAGCAACTGCAGTTGATCCGTCTGGAAAACGGCGAGCCGCGCCTCAGTTTGCGAGAACTGTGCCGCTTTGTACCGTTGGTCTCGGACGCCGGAACCTAGACGCAGTTGGAAAGTGCTAGTAGTCCCGACCGCTGATGCCCAACGCCGAAGACCCTGCATTACAATCTAGCCGTGGCGGTTCTGCACAATCTGCGCGTGACCTTGGAGATGATCAAGTGGGAGCACTCCATCTTCGCGCTGCCGTTTGCGCTCTGCGGAGCTATGCTCGCGGCTGGGGGATTTCCTTCGATCCATCAACTTGTGTGGATCATGGTTGCCATGGTCGCGGCGCGGTCCGCTGCCATGGCGTTCAATCGCTGGGCAGATGCTGCCATCGATGCGGCCAATCCACGCACCAGCGTCCGCGCCCTGCCTGCCGGTCATCTCACGCCCGGTTTCGTGATTGCGTTTGTGATGGTTTCGAGCGCCATTTTTATTCTTGCCGCCAGCGAACTGAATCGCCTGACGCTTTGGCTATCCCCGGTGGCTCTGGCTGTGCTTCTGCTTTACTCCTACACGAAACGGGTCACTCGTTGGTCGCATCTGGTGCTCGGATTCGCGCTGGGCATGGCGCCTTCGGCGGCCTGGATCGCGGTGCGCGGTTCGCTAGACCCCCGAATCCTTCTGCTCACCGCGGCTGTGACCTTCTGGGTGGGAGGCTTCGACGTTCTCTACGCTTGCCAGGACTTCGATTTCGACCGCCAGAGCGGGCTCCATTCCATTCCGCGATACACCGGCATTGCTGCGGCTCTCTGGATCGCGCGCGCGTTTCATGTCGTGATGGTGGCCCTGCTCGTCGCCTTGCTCATTGTGTTCGGATTGGGAAAACTGGCTGAACTGGGTGTGCTCGCGGTCGTCTTGCTGCTGCTCTACGAACATTCGTTAGTCCGGCCGAATGACTTGTCGAAACTCAATGCTGCGTTCTTCACCATGAATGGCGTCATATCCGTGCTGTTCTTTGTGTGTGTCGCGGGGGATTTGCTGCTACGGAAGTAATAGGCGACCATCGACGGCTTGTCTGAAGAGACCAGAGACACTCAAGCGCTTAACCCAAAGGTCGGTGGTTCAACTCCCCCCTTCCGCACCAGCACGCTGCAATTCTCACTGCGGTCCCCGCCCTCTGTTTAAACCGAAGTTCCAGATGAGTTCAGACAGTATTCTGTTGATTCGCTGAGAGATAGTTCAAGATTCAGTTTCCCGCTACTGGCAACAGATTCAGCAACTCATATGCCTTCGCCTGCAGTGGCGTGGGCGGCGGCACCTGCTGAAACGTGG
>CAZILJ010000548.1:0-1633 GCA_964539915.1 uncultured Acidobacteriaceae bacterium
TATCGATCGATGGAGCATGGGGACCTGCTGTACAACGAAAAGGGATTGCCTAAATAGCCGCTAGGTGCCCACTACTCCACCGTGACCGACTTGGCCAAATTCCGCGGCTGATCCACGTCGCATCCCCGCCTCACCGCAATGTGATACGCCAGCAACTGCAGCGGAACGATTTCAAGAATGGGGGACAACTCCTCCGGAGCTGCCGGGACGTAAAGAATATGATCCGCCGCTTCTCTGATTTCTTCGTCGCCTTCGGTCGCCAGCGCGAGGACGACTCCGGACCGTGCTTTCACTTCCTTCAAATTGGAAATCGTTTTTTCGTAGCGCAATACCGAAGCCGGACTATTCACGTCACGCGTCGCAATCACGACTACGGGAAGGTTTTCATCGATCAGCGCGTTCGGCCCATGCTTCATCTCGCCGGCAGGGTAACCTTCGGCGTGAATGTAGGAAATTTCTTTTAATTTGAGCGCGCCTTCAAGAGCGATCGGATAATGAATTCCCCGTCCCAGGAACAAGAAATCGTGAACCTTCTGATAACGCTTGGCCAACTCATCGCAAGCCTCATCGTGAGTCAAAATGGTCTCCAGTTTCGACGGGATGCGCGTCAGTTCCAGCATCGCAGCCTGCGCCCGTTCAGCGCTCATGACGCCCCGTACCTGCGCCATATACATTGCAAAGATATACAGAGCGGTGAGCTGTCCGGTAAAAGCCTTGGTCGATGCTACTCCGATCTCCGGCCCGGCGTGGGTGTAAATCGTACCCTGGGCCTCACGCGTGATCATCGATCCCACCACGTTGCAGATGGCGAGCGTCTTCGAGCCTCTGGATTTGGCCTCGCGCTGGGCGGCAATCGTGTCCGCAGTTTCGCCCGATTGTGAAACTACGAGTGTGATCGTTTCGGGATCTACGATGGGATTGCGGTAGCGCCACTCGCTGGCGTAGTCCACTTCCACGGGTACGCGGGCCAGCGATTCGATCATGAACTTGCCCGCCTGTGCTGCGTGCCAGCTGGTTCCGCAAGCAATGATGTTGATCTTTTTCGCCGAGCGGAATTCGGCCTCGCTGATCTCCATCTGATCGAGAAAAATGTGGCCCGTTTCCTGCGAGACTCGCCCGAGGGTGGTGTCGCGAACCGCGCGCGGCTGCTCATAGATTTCCTTGAGCATGAAATGCTTGAAGCCGCCTTTTTCCGCCAGGATCGGATCCCACATCACGTGCTGCACCTGTCGGACCACGGGCTTGCCGTCGAAATCCGTCAACTGCACACCGTCCGCGGTTACGATGGCCATGTCGCCATCGGCAAGAAAGAAAATATCGCGCGTGTGGTGCAGGATCGCGGGCACATCGGAGGCTACGAAATATTCATCGTTGCCCAACCCGATCACCGCCGGCGGACCATTGCGCGCCGCCACAATCTTATTGGGCTCATCGCTCGAAATTACGGCCAGGGCAAAGACGCCGGTCAGTTGTTTTACCGCCTGCCGGACCGCATCTTCCAGAGATCGGCGATGGCCATTCCCCGGGCTGCTGGAATATTTCTCGATCAGGTGGGCGATGACTTCGGTGTCAGTTTCAGTGGTGAACTTGTGCCCTTCCTCAACCAGCTTCTTCTTCAGGCTCAGGTAGTTTT
>CAZILJ010000549.1:0-1859 GCA_964539915.1 uncultured Acidobacteriaceae bacterium
CTGAATCTTGTCATCAAACGACTGATCGACTTCGACCGCCTTCGGCGCAAATCCGAACCCGCCATCCACCAAGCTTGTCATCTCGCTCGCGCCCAGGTTCGAGGTCATAATAATGATGCACTGCGACAGATCCACCCGCCGGTTGTCGCCCAGGGTCAACGTCGCCTTGTCCAGAATCCCAAGCAACAGCTGCCATAGCGAATCCGACGCCTTCTCGATTTCGTCGAACAGCAGGATCGAGAGCTTCAACTTCTCCGTGTACCACTGATTCAAGGCTTCCTGCGTCAGCAGCGGATGCGTCTCCCGGTGTCCCAGATATCCCGGAGGCGAACCGATCAGCTTCGCAATCTCATGCGAATGCTGGAACTCCGCGCAGTCAATCTTAATGCAGGCTCGCGCGTCCCCAAACAAGGCTTCGGCCATCGCCTCGACGACCCGGGTCTTGCCCGATCCCGTCGGTCCTAAAAACAATAGGTTTCCTACCGGGCGTCCCGGCGCGTTCAAACCCGCCAGAAACATCTGATAGATCTCAACCACCTTTTCGACGGCCTGCTCCTGGCCCACAATGCGGCGGCGGAGCGCGCCATCAAACTCTCCAGCATCGTTGCTGCGACGGTTCGGATCGAGCACTGTTGCGAGGTTCGTTCTCATAAGATCTTTGCCCGCTGACTTTCCGGACATTGTCCCTTTCGCGGCCGTTTTCTTCGGCTCTTCCTTATTTATTTCCGACGGTTGTAGGTCTGTTACCCTGTCTTTGCCCGATTTCCCGGAAGCGCCAAAATCTTCTCCCTGGAACGGCGCATCCTGTTGCTATTGGAATAAGCAACCCGCTGGCCACGATTCATGTTGTTCTTCCTATATCAGGAACTCCTGTATCTGCCAAGCTTTAGCGCCAACCTTTCGTAAATCATGAACAAGGATCCCTGACCTGCGCAAAACCGAAGAGAAATACTTTGCACCATCAAGGAAGGAAACATACTCCCAGACGACTGACGCACCTCGCGTACTGACAGGCGTCCCGTTGTCCCGCAAAGGCGAAGCCGAGCGGAACCGGAAAAGAAGCCGAGCGGCCGTCCTTAATAAAGCCGTAGAGATACTGCTTGCTACGTCTAAACTCGGCGGCCTGCGACGGTAGTCGCTCATCCAACCGTGTTAGTCCACACGTAACTAGCGGCACTCACCACCCGCCTCTACTATCGCAATCAGGACGTCTTTCGCGGAGGATCTCGTGCGCCTTTCGTCGGTTCGCATCATCACTGGACTTTCCTGTCTCCTTTTCGCCGTCGCTGGCTGGCACATCGCCTCTCACTCATCTTCGGACTTCACCGCCGAAGCTCAAACAGCCAAGCCGGTGCCGGCCGACGCTCTGGGTGCGCAACTGCATCCCATCAGCGCGTCCGTTCCCAACACAGCCAAGCTCACGCCACCTCCCATCGCAGCACCCGGCACGGAAATATATACCGCCAAGCGCGGCGAAGCCATCCCCACGATCGCCCGTCGCTATCTTGGCCGGACGTCGTATCTCACCTCTTCCGAACTCGCCGACGCCATCCGCCACGTCAACGGCGACCGCACCGCCAACATTCTTAAAGCCAACGAAAACATCGTTATCCCCGGGATGCTTTCTTCGCCGGTCACCGAGAAGACAATTCCCGTCGCGAAAGACTTTGAAGTCCGCGCCATCTATCTGACCGGCATCATGGCCGGCAGCGATCACGCACTTCGCATCATCCGCCACTGGCGTGAAGTTGGCGGCAACGCCGTGGTCTTCGATATCAAGGACTCCGACGGCAGCGTGACCATTCCTTTCGAACACCCGCTGCTCGGCAAGCACAACGTCTATCTCCACGACGTCCCGA
>CAZILJ010000550.1:0-3019 GCA_964539915.1 uncultured Acidobacteriaceae bacterium
TCATCTGCTAACCTCCCCAACTATGGATTACCTCTGGACCCCATGGCGCTACGCCTATGTTTCCGCCACGGAAAAGATCGCGGGCTGTGTTTTCTGCGAAGCGCCGAAACAGGACGATGCCAAAGTATTCATCGCACATCGCGGCGAGTATTGCTTCATAATCCTGAATGCCTATCCCTATACACCCGGCCACGTGATGATCGTCCCCTACGCGCATTTGGACGAGTTGCGGAAACTTCCGATCGAAGCTGCCAACGAGATGATGGCGCTGTCGCAGCGCATGGAATCGGTTCTCCGCGAGCTCTACCACCCTGACGGTATCAATCTAGGCATGAATATTGGCAAAGCCGCCGGCGCTGGCATTGCCGGACATATTCACATGCACATCCTTCCCCGCTGGGTGGCCGACGCGAATTTCATGTCGGTGGTCGGAGAGACGCGAATTCTGCCGGAGACGCTGGAAGTCACTTGGAAGAGGATGCGAGAGGCGCTGAACGGAGACCAGGGAGTGAAGTAGCGCCGGCATCCGGCCGGCCGTCGCGAGGGCGCCTCGCCCGCGCTGCCTCTGTGACAGGGGCAATGAAAGCCGCTGGGATGGTGGAGATCGTTCTTGCAGTCATCCACCGACCAGGTTCTCCATCTCTCCTTCGTCGATCACCGCAACCCCCAACTCCTTCGCCCTATCCAGCTTGGAACCCGCATCCGTGCCAGCCACGACGTAATCCGTCTTCTTGCTGACCGAGCCTGCGACCCGCCCGCCCGCATCCTCGATCATCTTCTTGGCCTCGTCGCGCGTGTGCCTGCGAAGCGTGCCCGTAAGAACCAACGTCTTCCCCGCGAGTTTCGTCCCGCGCTTTTTCTTCGCGCCTTTGAACGCAAGACCGGCCACGCCCAGACGCTCCACCAGCTTGCGGTTCGCCGGAATGCTGAAGAACTCGACGATGCTTTCCGCGATCCGCGGCCCAACTTCATTCACATTCTGCAATTCGTCAAGGCTTGCGCTGGCGAGTGCTTCCATCGATCCAAAGTGCTCCGCCAAAAACTGCGCAGTGCGCGCGCCGACAAAGCGAATGCCAAGCCCATAGATCACCCGCTCCAGGGGTAGCTTCTTCGACGCTTCGATCTCGTTGAGAATGTTTTGCGCAGACTTTTCGGCGAAACGTTCGAGACTGAGCAAATCAGCCTTCGTCAGTTTGTAAATATCGGCAACGTTTTTTACCAGCCCGCGCTCATTGAGTTGCGTAACCAAGGCATCACCCATCCCGTTAATGTTCATCACGCCGCGCGAAGCAAAGTGCAAGATGGTCTCGCGCAATTTCGCCGGACAGTTTGCATTCACGCATCGGTAATCGACTTCACCCTCGGTGCGAACAACTTTGGTGCCGCACACCGGACACTTCTCCGGCATCACGAATTCTTTCGTTCCACGCGGATGGTCTTTATCCTCGATCACCTTTGCAATCTTCGGGATCACGTCCCCGCCGCGTTCCACCTGAACCCAGTCGCCGATTTTCAGGCCCAGGCGCTCGATCTCGTCCATGTTGTGCAGCGTCGCATTGCGGACAGTCGTTCCACCAATCGAAACCGGCGCTAGCATCGCGACCGGCGTGAGCTTTCCCGTACGTCCAACCTGCACGCGAATATCTTCCAGTTTGGTGATACCAGCCCGGGCCGCATACTTGTAGGCAATCGCCCAGCGCGGAGCCTTGCCGGTGAACCCGAGTTCCTCCTGCAGGGCGACGAGGTCGACTTTGACCACAATGCCGTCGATCTCGTAAGGTAGCGACTCGCGCTTGCCTTCCCACTCCTGAATGAACCCCCAGACTTCGTCGATCGAGTGCACCAGCTTTCGATTCTGATTGACCTTGAACCCTGCGGCCGTGAGCGCGTCCATGGTCTTCGAGTGCCGATCGAAATAGGTCCGGCCGTTTTCGAGCAAAATGTAAGGAAAAAAATCCATGCGCCGTTCCGCCGTGACACTCGCGTCCAGTTGCCGCACGGTTCCCGCCGTGAAATTGCGCGGATTGGCGAAAGTCGGGAGACCCTTGCTCTCTCTTTCTTCGTTCACCCTCTTAAAGGCGGCCGTTGGCATTAGCAGTTCGCCGCGCACCTCGAAATCCAAAGGAATTCCGGCTTTCTTGAGCTTGCCTTGATCCACAGCGAGTGGAATCGAGCGCACGGTGCGCACATTGAGCGTGACGTCTTCTCCGATGGATCCGTCGCCGCGGGTCACGCCCCGAACCAGTTTGCCCCCTTCATACACCAGAACCAGAGACATGCCGTCGAGTTTCAGTTCGCAAACATAATCTACCTCGCTGCGCCCGGTGAGATCGTGCACACGCCGCTCCCAGCTGCGCAATTCTTCTTCGTTGTAGGTATTGTCGAGCGACAGCATCGGCGTGGAGTGCCGCATCTTCACGAATCCCTCGCGCGGCTTGCCCCCGACGCGCTGGGTCGGCGAGTCCGGAGTGACGAGCGTAGGATGCTCGCTCTCCAGATCCTTCAACTGCTGCATCAGCTTGTCGAATTCCAAGTCGCTGATCTCAGGATTGTCGAGAACGTGATAGAGATATTCGTGGTGCCGAATCTTCTCGCGGAGCGCTTCCATCTTCTTTTCGATGTCTTTAGGGGCGGGCATTGCAGAAGATTATAAAAGGAAGACAGTCGTAGAGAGGTTGATTCGAACGTCGCTCTCGCCATCGTCCCGGCTGCTGCCAGCGGAGACGCAGCCCGGCTACGTCACGACTATCGGTTTGGCACTTCGCGGGAGGGGCTGACCCGTAGCCAGTCCGTCGACCTGATTGCGCCGCCTTACACGAGATCATCCAGCTTCAACGCCTGGGCTCCGCCCTTCCACGACGTCTCGAACTGCTTCTGCACAAATCCCGCATCGTAGTCTCGCTTCTCCAGCAGCAGCGCCTGCTGCAGTCCGAACAACGACCGCGGATTCCGCGGATTGCGGTCGAGATCGTCGCGGAATACTTTTTCCGCGCCAGACGCGTCCCCGCTGATTAACAAC
>CAZILJ010000551.1:0-1995 GCA_964539915.1 uncultured Acidobacteriaceae bacterium
ACTCTTCACTAATTCGATGTTCCGCAAGGATTCAGTCGTCGCGCCCGCTAGGGCCGTCGTCTCCGTCACGATACGCTTTTGGACTGTCTTGACTCTGCGGCTCAACAGAGAACTAAGGCTGCCAAGCAACGGAACTGTCAACAAATAAGCTGGGGCAACGGACCAGTGTACCTTGGCGGCGTAGATCGTAACGAACGCCAGGCCGATCAGAGTCGTGAACACCATGTTCACCAGCAGTGCGATGAACTTCTCGACATCGCTTCGTACCCGCTGCAACTTCCCCAGAGTTTCGCCGCTGCGCTGATCCTCAAACAACGTGTACGGGAGATCCAGAGAATGTCGAACGCCATCGGTGTAGATGCGTGCGCCAACCTTCTGCGTGATTACGTTGACGAAATAATCCTGGAAATTCTTGGCGATGCGCGAGACCAGAGCCACGCCAACCGCCGCAGCGAGCAGCAGTCCTACACCTCGAATGAATTGCGGGCTCGAATACTCGCGATAGCGAGTCGCGTAGGAGTCGATGATGTGCCGGAAAATGAGCGGATCCAGCAGCGAAAAAATCTGATTGATCGCCGCCAGGACAAGAGCGACGACAGCGAGCTTCCACAAATCCTTAAGGTACCGGTAGAGAGTAGCCATCTATCCGAAGCCGCCGTCCCGCATACCACGTTGGATGATTTATCCCGGGAACCGTTACTCTATCGTCGCTTCCAGACCCAAAACACCGCTGCTACATATGCTAGGTACTTATTCACAGGCTGTAAGGGTTTGATAATCGACCCGAACACCCCTGTCCCCTATCCCTATGCGAGCGCGTATTTGAAATTTCACTTTCTGCAGCGCTCTCAGCTGCACTCCTCAACAATCAGCCGATGGGTTTTATAGCCCGGCAGTGCCGGTGCACGATGCGCAGTTGCATGGCCTCCGACCACACCAGCGGTTTCGCCTGGTTGGCGTCGGCGTGAACACTCATCTCGGCAGCCCTGTTCCGAAGCGATTTGCCGAGCATCTTGACTGTAAACGTTCGTTTCACGGAAGCGGGCAGTAACGCGTTCATGATGCGGTTCATCCGGCCCGGAACGATCCTGGACCGGTTTTTCCGCAGCGCGTTAAGGCCCTCGGATACGCACTGCTCCACGCTCAACGGCTTCATCGGCATGGTCCGCGGGTCGAACCCAAGCTTGGCCAGCACCGGCGTGTCTGTCAGCGGGGATGGCACGACGGTAACGTAGATGCCCCGAGACTTGAACTCGGAGTGAAGCGCTTCCCCGAGACTGTGGAACTACGCCTTGGCGCCACCGTCATTCGCCAGGAACGGAACCCAATTTCCGCGCCCGTCGACCCTATGAGGATAAGGCCGCCCCGGCGTCGCTCGACGAGTTTCGCGCTGAAATGATGGGTGACGTTCAGATGCGCCATCGTATTGAGCCGCAAAATCCCCTGAAGCAGCTGCCGGTCGAGCTTCAGGAACTCGCCCGGATTTGGGGTGCTGGCATTGGAGACTACAAGACCGATATCGAGATCGTTCGTATCTCTAGTGAGCCTCTCGATGAAGCCCTCCTGCGACAGGTCCATCGCAAGGGCTCGGTAATCAACCTTGAAATCGGCCGCGATACTGCGTCCCACTTCTTGAAGCAAAGCTTCTCGTCTGGCCACAAGCACTAAGTTGATCAACGCGGCCGCGATTTGCCGCGCAAATTCCTTGCCGATTCCGGACGAGGCACCCGTAACGAGCGCCCACGGCCCGAACCGCTGTTATCAAGCAACACTTTCATGTTTCCAGCGCTTTGTCGGTTTGCCAGAAATGAGGGGAGCCGAGTATGGGCCGATAGAGGTACATTCTCATCCGTAGTCAAGAATCATTGGTAAATTTTCCCAGAGGAGTGCTGACGATGGCTGACATAAATGAAGTAGTTGTCCGCGGGAGCGCGGCAGGATTTGCGCAGGAGATTCTGGCGGGCCGACATCCTTTGACGGCAGACCAGCCCGTGG
>CAZILJ010000552.1:0-1993 GCA_964539915.1 uncultured Acidobacteriaceae bacterium
AAAAGGAAAGCACGCCGTAGACGCCTATCGCAGCAAGAATGAGTGCCAGCCCACCGAACAACGTGAGTAGAGCGGCGGCCATGCGAGGCGCCCACAGCCCCTGGTTCAAAACCGCTTCGACGGTTTGAACGTTAGTGATCGCCAAATTACGATCGAGCGATTGTACCTGGTTGCGTACCGTGGCGATGACTGCCTCCGGGTCTCCGGACGTTCGCACCTGAAGGGTTGCGGCCGGCGGGAAATCCTGGGTGAGCGGCAAATAGGCGAGCGGTTGCGGATCTTCGCCGATCTGATTAATGACGGTGTCGCCGACGACTCCGACTACCTGCAGCAACTTGGGATCGCCGAAGAAGTGGAAGCGCTTGCCGATGGCGTCTTCACCCGGCCAGAAATGGCGGGCCATGGCTTCGCTGATCACGGCGACTGGAGTGGTATAGGCCTTGTCGAGATCGTTGAAGGTTCGTCCGCTCTTCAGCGGAATACGCAGTGTGTCGAAAAAGCCGGGTGAGACATCATTCAGTTGCGTCAACGTACCGCGATAACCGGAGCTCTCGTCTTTCCCTTCGGGAAACACAGTGCGGCCCAGTCCTCCGCCGAGCGGCAAATTGGAGGCAACGGCAGCGGCTTGCACCATGGGCGAGGTCACGGCTCGCTGAATAGCATCTCGATAAAACTGCTGGCCGTGGCTTTCGTCGTAATGAAGGGCACCTAGGTCCACAGCCATCACGAACAGGCGTTTTGATTCGAAGCCTACATCGCTTTTCTGCGCATTCTGCATGCTGCGGACGAAAAGACCTGCCCCGACAAGTGTGATAAGTGCCAGAGCGACTTCAGAAACGACAAGTATGCTGCGCAGCGGACCGCGGGACCAGGTGGCGCTTCCGGTGCGGCCGCCGGCGTTAAGGCTCTCGGCAATGTCCGCTTTGGACGCTTTAATGGCGGGTGCCAGGCCGAAAATGATTCCGGTCAGCAGCGCCAGGCCAAGAGTAAACATCAGAACGTGGGAATCGAGCGCGAGGTCAAGATCATTGTTCTCGAGGAATGGCGGACGGAATGCCCAAAGTATGCGGCGGCCAGCGAAAGCCAGGAGCAGTCCGGCCGCCCCACCGGAGACTGATAGCACCGCGCTTTCGGTCAAGAGCTGGCGAACCAGGCGTACGCGGCTGGCGCCTACGGCGCTGCGGATGCTCATCTCGCGTTCACGGCCTGCACCCTTGGCCAGCAATAGATTGGCGAGATTGACGCAGGCGATTAGAAGGATGAGCCCGACCACGCCCATCATGAGCGCTCCCGCCAGTACGAATTGATCGTGCTGATTAATGCCCACCGCGGCATCGGCGAGCGCGGAAACCGCGACGCTGCGGCCGCTATTGTCTTTCGGGTAGTCCCGCGCCATCCGGTCGGCGATGGTTTTCAGCGAAGCTTCGGCTTGGGCGGCCGTGATTCCTGGTTTCAGGCGGGCCACGGTAAACGTGTTCAGAAACCGGCGGTCCCTGAAATTCTCCTTCACAAATCCGGCGAGAACCTGGCCGTACATGCTGACCGGAACCCAGACCTGGTCGGATGGTCCGATGGTAAATGTTCCCTTCAAACCTTTGGGCGCGACGCCGATGACCGTGAATGGAGTGGCATTGAAGGTGACTGCTCGGCCGATAATGTTGCGATCAGAGCCGAATTTGTTGATCCAGAGACTGTAGCTCAGTACGGCTACGTTGTTTCCGCCCGGCTTGGTGTCTTCGTCGGGAAGGAAGAAGCGTCCGAGAGCGGGTTGGACGCCCAAGACGCCGAAGTAATTGGCGCTCACCAACTGTCCGCCGACCTGCTTGGCTTCCGCTTCTCCACTCCAGGTGAGCACTGTGCCAGAGATGCA
The DNA here is from genome assembly GCA_964539915.1 of uncultured Acidobacteriaceae bacterium. Lineage (GTDB taxonomy): Bacteria > Acidobacteriota > Terriglobia > Terriglobales > Acidobacteriaceae > Sulfotelmatobacter. The sequence continues at coordinate 1,871 of CAZILJ010000552.1, forward strand.
GGATAGGGTGAACATTTGGGCCTGCCGCTGGTAGTCCTCGCAGTTGGTGTAAGACATGCCCATCTTGGTCGTGTTGGTTTGCGTGACCATAGTCTTGCTGTCAACGGTATCGAGCTGCACGAG
>CAZILJ010000553.1:0-4975 GCA_964539915.1 uncultured Acidobacteriaceae bacterium
CGAATTGCTCGGCGCCCAGGTCTGGCTCTCTCTGCCCGATCTGTTCTCGATGAAGCACGACACATCGGCGCGCAACGAAGGCAGCCATCACACGCTCTACTATGCGGAGTCATGGATCGTCCTCCACTACCTCCTCCACGAGCAGAAGCTGGCGGAAACCGGCGCTTACTTCAATGCGGTGCTGAACGAACACCTTCCGGTCGAGGATGCGATTCAAAAAGCCTACGGGATGAGTTCCGCGAAAATGGAACAAGCGGTGAAGGATTACTTCCATGGTCAGGCCGCCTCGTTGACTGCGGTCGACGCGGCCCGCCAAAGCAATGCGAACGTCACTTCTCCCTCGAACTCAAACCCACCCGGCCAGAGCTACAGGTTTGCCGTTCCCGTCGGACCCGACGATTCAGCCATCACATCGAAGCCTCTCCCCGAGGCAGACGCACGCGCTCTCTATTTTGAAGTTGCAATTCGCATCCCCGAACGCCGCGACCGCGGTCTGCAGGAATTAAATACGCTGGCTACGGCGCCCACTGCCGCTGACAAGAAGTTCGAAGCGAAGAAACAAGAGAAGAGACCGAGCGAAGATTCCGACCAACTCCCGACCAATGCCATGGGCAGCCCGCTCGCGCATCGCATTCTTGCCTGGGACGACATCCAGCATGCAAATTTCGCCGAGGCTTCGAGCGAACTCAAAGACGCTTTAGCTTTAAATCCGAGCGACCTGTGGTTGCGATATTACGTATCCGTGCTCAAGTACCGCATAGCGCAGACCAGCCACACCGATATTCAGGGCCTGCCCAACATGATGCTCGATCTGCGCTCCGTGCTCGAGTGGTACCCAGAACTTGCCGACGCCTACGACCTGCTGGCTGTCGCCCGCAACGCCGGCGGAGGTCCCGCCGCCGCGCTGCAGGCCGAGCGCTCGGCGATCAGCCTGAGTCCGCGCGATGAACGCTACAGCTTTCACCTTGCTCAAATTTATGTGGCCAGCAAGAAATGGGAAGCAGCCAACGTTGTTCTGGACAGGCTGAAAGCAAGTGGCAATCCGCAAATTGCTACGCTCGCCCGTGACTTGATCGAGCAGGCCGGAACCGAGCGAAAATACGGCATTCCCGCAAGTGCGGGAGGAATGTCGCAGCCCAAACTTGCTCCGCAAAAGTCGCCCTTTGATGTTCTGGAAGAAGACGCCGCCAAACGCGCCGCCGCTGAGAACTCAGGTCAACCGGCCGCCCCCGAAGACCAGCGTCCCACGAAATTTCTCAAAGGCCGCCTGGTCGCCGTCGACTGCTCGCATTCCCCTGCCGCGGTGCTGACCGTCACTGCGGAAAGCACGGTGCTGAAACTCCGCGCGTCTGACTACAAGTCTCTGCTCCTGATCGGCGCGGATGATTTTTCCTGCGAATGGCGAGACCGCCAGGTCACCGTGAACTACAAACCTCGGGGTCCGAAGGACGGCGATTTGGTCTCGCTGGAAATGCGGTGAAGTTTTGTGCTGGCTGTGTGCGTAACTCCTTCACCGACGATGGCTGGCTGCGTCTCCCGCTTTATTTCCCGTTGCCTTGGAAAATACTCCAGTTTCGGAGTTCTCCTGGAAATAAACAACCCTCCCGCTGGGGGACGGGAGGGTTCCGAAATGTTTCGCAGTTATGCGCGGATGACATTTGCCGCCTGGAAGCCCTTGGGGCCCTTCAGCAGATCAAACTCCACGGTCTCACCCTCGTTGAGCGTGCGGTAGCCGTTCTCCTGAATAGCGGAGAAGTGCACGAATACATCTTCTCCCGTGGAGCGCTGGATGAACCCATATCCCTTCGCCCCATTGAACCACTTCACTGTACCTTTCTCTCTCACGGCAACTACTCCTTTCACCATCGCGAAGAATTGTTCTCCGGCATTCTCGATGTCGCCCCGGTCGATTGGGGCCCCCCTCAAGGAAGCCGATAGAACTTTCGGTTGCGTCTACCGATGTGCAGAAGAATTATCCCCAAAAAAGAAAGGACTCCTCGGTCGCCGCCACGGTTTCAATCCGCAGCGTCGACTTACGGAGCCCGACAATTTGGGGCATTTCCACCACACCCAACCAACGTCAACCACTACTGGTCTCACCACCGGACCACTCCCCGGCGTTGAGCAACAGATAATACGGGCTATTAAAACGATTCGCAAGAAGAATTAGAAAGGAATCGTAATATGACCAGGGGTCACCCGGGACAAATTGCCCATAACTTTAACGAAGATAAAGAAATAGCTCGGGTACCCGCCCTCGGAACTTTAGGGTTTTGACATTCCGCAGCTGGCCCGCCATGCTCTGGTACGATGGAATTTCCTGTGTCCTCACCGCCTATTTCCGCGCTCCCGAAGACCGATTCCCTGCAGCCGCCCATAGTTCGGCCAAGGCCTGCCCGATCAAGTGGCCTGATTATTTCCACCTTCAGATATCTGACGCGAACCGACGTCCACACCTTCGCCTTCTCGGTCGCGGCGAACTCCATCCTGGCATTCTTCCCCTTTGTGGTTCTGTTGATGACCCTTATCCGGCGTGTTTTTCATTCGCGCGTCATGTATGACGTCGTCGTACAACTGCTGCGCGACTACCTTCCCGCCGGACAGGATTTCGTCATTCGCAACCTGAATTCCATGGTCAATTCACGGCAGCGGGTGCAGATCTTTTCGTCGATCATTCTGCTGATTACTTCGTCGGGGGTATTTCTGCCGCTCGAGGTTGCCCTGAACCGTATTTGGCGCTTTGAAAGCAATCGCTCCTACTTGGGCAATCAATTGATCTCGCTCGGTCTGGCGTTCGCCTGTGGCGTGCTGGCTTTGCTCTCGATTGCCATGACCGCGGTTCCGCTTGGGTTGCTGGAGGGTCTATCTCGCGGCTACGGCGCAGGAGTGGTGCGACTGGTTGGGTTCTTGATGATGAAAGTCTTCGCCATTGCCGCCAGTATCGCGATCTTCTTCTTGATTTACTGGCTGCTGCCGAACGGCAAAGTCCCAGCCCGGGCCGTGTTGCCTGCGGCCATCATCATGGGATTGCTCTCGGAAGCTTTGAAATACGCCTATATCATCGCTCTTCCGTGGCTGAATTTTCAGGAAGTCTACGGCCCGTTCGCTCTGTCGGTGAGCATGATGTTCTGGGCATTCTTGTCGGGCTTGCTGCTTCTCGCCGGTGCGAACCTTTCGGCGGAAGATCACCTGCGCCATGCTCTCTAGGGGCTGGTGTGTTCCACCGGATTTTCGGGGATTGCGGTTCCGCGCTTTGGTTTGAGCCTGCTTTTTGCCGAACCGATTCATTCTTCTTCGAATCGGCTTACGGCCTTCCACCAGGAGGATCTTCACCGTATCCCCTGGTGGCGATTGTCATGATCGGGAGGGCATGGACGCTGCTATAGAACTGTAGACCTCCGACGAAACCACGTGCAAGAGAAGTCCAGACCAACACAAAGCCGTCGGCGAATCGCAGACGGCTCTGTTTCCTGCGAGCTGACGGCTGACAGCCGATTTCCTATTTCTTCTGCTCTCCGATCGAAAGCAACTCTACTTCGAAGATCAGAGTTTCGCCTGGGCCGATGTCGCCTCCTGCACCCCGGTCTCCATACGCCAAATCGGCGGGGATAAACAACTGCCACTTTGATCCCACCGGCATCAACAGCAGCGCTTCGGTCCAACCCTTGATCACCCCGCCCACGGGAAACGTCTCCGGATGCCCGCGTTTATACGAGCTGTCAAATTCTTTACCGTTAAGCAGTGTCCCTTTGTAGTTGCAGCTCACGGTGTCGCTGGCAGTGGGCTTCGGACCGCTGCCTGCGGTCAGAATTTTGTATTGCATCCCGCTCGGCAACGTGACCACTCCTTCTTTGCCCTTGTTCGCGGCCAGGAATTCCTCGCCCGCTTTCTGGGCGGCCCCGCCTTCCTCGTGCGCCTTGGCCATCTGCTTCTCGCGGACCTGGCTTTGCAGTTGCGTGAGCGCGGCGCGCACCTCATCGTCGGTTAACTGTGATTTCGTTCCCGCGAGAGCGTCCTTAAATCCCCGCGCTGCAACGGCGGGATCCACCGAGGCATTCACGCCTTGCTTGCGAAGATCGCTGCCGATCTTCATACCCAAGGCGTAGCTCGCTTTGTCTTTTTGTGTTTTGAGGGCAAGAGCAGTTGTGCTCCGGGTGGTTACAGGCGCCTTCTTGGCGGTTGTGGAAGTCGACTTCGTCGCGGGAGCGGACTGATTGGAAGAAGCTTGGCTCGAAGCCGGTTGACTAGGTTGAGCGGATGCGGCCGGAGTCTGCTGCGCCGGGACCTGGCCCAGCAGCATGATGCCGACCGCCAACAATTGACACGCAATGATGAACGGTTTTCGCATATATGGTTATTGTCCCATAAGAACGGGATGAGCCCGCGGTCGCAGTCATCCAAAACACTGAGGCGCACCTCGGGGGCTTAGCCCTTTAGGGCTCTGCCTATCGTGGGATCGATCGCTCCCGCGCCACCGGTTACGCCGGCGAGCTTCTTTTATCCGACGAACTACCCGACATCACGACATCCGAAGATCGGCCCCGGGGCCCGCGAAAACGGGGCCCTCTCGGATCCCGCTAATCGTTTCAAGTGTCGCAATCAATATGACTAACCACCACGCCAGTCTGATGGTGATGGGACACGCGGACGTTCGCGGCTTGAAGAAGTACAACCTGAAACTTAGCGGGAGGAGAGTCGAATGGGTGAAGAGCTACCTCGTTTCGCAGGGGATTTCCGTCGACCAGGTCCAGACTCGGGCCGAAGGCAAGCAACCTGAACTCAGTAAGAAAGAGGTCTCGACGCTCGAGACCGAAGACCCGCCGAAGCCAGAGCAGGGGATGAGGAAACCTTCAAAAGCAACATGGCTCGCACAAGCTAGCCGGAACAGTCCCGCGTCTGGGGGGAATAGGCGCGGCGGGTCGGTAAGCAATTGAAATACCGGGCAACCAATTCTTGGACTTCGGTCGTCAGTAAG
>CAZILJ010000554.1:0-2520 GCA_964539915.1 uncultured Acidobacteriaceae bacterium
GGGCATCTCCGGCACGGGCCCATGATGGCGGGGAAGTCGTGAACGGCTTTGACCGGAAGTCTGGGACGCCTTCCTCCATTTCCAGGCGATGGTTGACCGGCAAACCGGAAAAGGCCTGCGTCAGACCGCCAGGCCATTGGATTGTCGCGTGGACCGGGCCGTGATTTTTGCCGACACCGAAGAAGAGTTCCTTCGTGTGCTGGGACAAAAATCCCGACCCGGCCTGCAGATATTTCGTCTGGCAAAGCCTTCCAACTTCGACCGTCACCGCAGCACCAATCGCGTCGCGGTTGCTCTTGTGTCCTCGCAAACGGAAAACGATCGCATTGCCGATGCCGTCCATTGCCAGTCGCAGGATACGGACTTGCGGCGCGTTTCGGTTCTTAAGCACGATTTCGAGCCTGCCGTCGCCGTCGAGATCGGCGAGCGCAAACGCCCGGCTGTCATCCCGAAAATCCATGCCAACGACGCCGGAGACATCCGAGAATGTGCCGTCGCGATTGTTGGCCAAAAAAACGTTCCTCTCGTGACCGTTCCAGGTCGAATCAGAACGAATGAGTTCATTCATCGCGCTCCACCCGCGCTCGTAATCGGGCGAAGGACTGGAATCCGACGGCGATTTCGCGACGACCTGCCGCCAGAAAAAGCTCGAGACATCACGTCGTTCGACGCCTGAGATATATCCATTCGCCACGTACAGATCGGGAAAGCCGTCATGGTCAAAGTCCCACGCATCGGTGGACCATGACCAGCGGCCCATTTCAACCCCCGCTTTCACGGCAATGTTTTGAAATGTGCCGTTGCCCTGGTTCCGGTACAACGAATTGCCCGCGGTGTGTCGCCGGTAAAGATCGCGAATGTTTTCCGGGTCAGCATTGTGAAAATGCGGATCTCCAAAAACTCGCATGCCGGCCGCCACCCACATGCCCGCTGCGTAGATGTCCTGCTTTCCGTCGTTGTCGAAGTCCAGCCAGCAGGCGCTCATGCCGGCTCCTGCCTCATCGACTTGGGCTGCGCTCGCAACGGCGGCAAAGGTTCCGTTGCCGTTGTTCCGGTACAGATTGTTGCGGCCAAAATCATTTACGACGTATAAGTCCGGCCAGCCGTCTCGGTTGCAGTCGCCCCATGAGCAGGCGAAACTGTAACGATCATTCTCGACGTTGAGGCCCGCAGCTTCGGTTTGATCTTGGAAGACTCCGTCTCCCAGGTTGCGGAAGAGATAGTTGGGAGGCCCATTTCGAGCGTCGAAATACGGGACGGGATAGCGATACTGATCCAATCCCTGATAGTAGTTGTAGAGGCAGAAATAGAGATCGAGCCGTCCGTCGCGATCATAGTCGGCGGCAGCGCAATGCGTGAATGCACCTTGGGGCGGACGCGTGAAGCGGAACGCGTCCCGCTTTAGAGAGAACTTCCCCTTGCCTTCATTGGTGAAAAGCAGAGGTCCGCCGGACGAGACCACGAGCAAATCCTGAGTTCCACGATTCTCGAAATCGGCGAACAGTGCGCACGCCGTGAAGTCCAGCACACCGACACCTGATTTTTCAGTCACATCTTCGAATGTTCCATCGCCACGATTGCGATAGAGTCGGTTCGGCAGTCCGGCAGGTTGGCAGACGTACAAGTCATCCCATCCGTCGTTGTCGTAATCTCCGACCGCGAGACCGTTGTTTCCATAAACGTCTGGCCCGATTGCCCCGTCCAAGGTTGTCCGCCAATAGTCGGCTCCGCGGAGGAGTTGTTCCTGGTATGAGCCGGTTTGTCCTAGGGCTTGGGAAGTTACGTCGATGAATACCGGCCCGGCAACCCGGCTGACGGTTTCCTCCGCCACACTCCACTGCAAAATCCGCCACGCATCGGATCCATTCCGCGACCACTGAATTACCCAGGAACCGATTCGCTCTTCCCGCGAATTGTCTTCTCGCTTCCCGACAAAGTCATAGCGAACCTTGGATTCGAGGGTTAGCGGTGAGTCTGCCACGCGCTTGCACTCATAAATTTCAAAGTCCGCAGTTTCAAATTGCCCGAGGGGAGCGAGGTAAGTTTTCATTGCCTCAAGGAATCGGTCTCGGCCCGGTACCAGGGCGGCCGCGAATTCCCTGCGAAGCACTTCGATTCGATCGTCCTGGCGCACGCGGGATTGACGAACCGGGACGAGCGCCGTCGATTGCATCGCAGGGTCTACGACCTGGCGGATAACTGCAATTGCAGGTGGATCGACTTTTAGATGTTTGCTCCACTCTTGAAGCAACATCAACAGTTCAGCTGCGTAGCCTTCGGTGACGTATTCATCCGTGCCAGGCGCAGCCCGGCGAAGAACGTCATCCAGCGGAGACTTCGTCGGATAGTGCGGGCTCAGCCTAACATCGACCGGGGAGAAAGAGGGAACCTGGGCAGGAGCGATCGGTCGCGCACGTGAACGAATGAGCGGACTCGCAATCGGAGCAGGCAGAAAGAGAACGGGCGCCCACCCCATCTGTTTCAAGAACAGGCGACGTGACATAGACTGATCTTCGTCGT
>CAZILJ010000555.1:0-1742 GCA_964539915.1 uncultured Acidobacteriaceae bacterium
GCAAGCATGAGGATCTGGCGCAGGTTTGCGTGTGTGGTTTTGCTGCTGGTGGTGAGCCTATCGCTGGCGGCGAACTGGCTGGCCCCAGCGGGTTATGCGAAGCAGTACCGCGAGGCAGCGGGCGTGGCTCCGTCGCGTGATCACTGGCTGGGGACTGATGAGATCGGGCGCGACCGGTTTGCACGCGTGTTGTATGGGACCCGAATCTCGCTGCTGTTAGCGCCGGCGGCGGCACTGCTATCAACCTTGATGGCGGCACTGGTGGGCGGACTAGGCGGATATTTGGGTGGACGGTGGACGCGCGGCGCGATGGCCGTGACGGATCTGTTTCTATCGCTGCCTTGGCTGTTTTTGCTGATTACGGTGCGGGCAATCATGCCGTTGAACGTTTCGCCGCTAGCCTCCGTGCTGGTGACGTTTTTGATGTTGGGGCTTTTGGGTTGGACAAGCGCGTCGCGTGTGTTGTGCTCGACGGCGGGATCGTTGCGGGATTCCGACTTTGTACGGCAGGCGAGAGCTTCCGGGATTCGCGGCGCCCGGCTGTTCTGGATTCATGTATTGCCGAACCTGAAGCCCGTGCTGTATGCGCAGTTCTGGATTTCGATTCCCGTGTTCATCTTGACCGAGGCCAATCTGGGGATTTTGGGATTAGGCGTAGCCGAGCCGATGCCGTCGTGGGGAAGTTTATTAAGAGAACTGGAAGGGCTGGTGTCGGTGGGCGAAGAACCGTGGAAGTTTGTGCCGCTGATTTTGCTGGTGGTGGTGGTGACATCGTTTCAACTTGCGCTTTCGAAGCAGGAGGAGGTAGCCGCATGAAGAGCCGCCGTGAAGTCTCTATCGCCCCGCTGGGGGGTTCTCGTTCGCCTACCCACGGCTTGCGCTGTGGGCTGCACGCTTACGCCGCTTCGCAGCTACTCCGCAGAACCCGCTCTGCGAATAAGAATCTGGTGAAGTTCGCTACATCGGTTTCTATTTGTATTTTTATCTTTCTTCGCTTGGCCGCGGCGCAGGGGGAATTGCGGTTCTGTTTGCACGCAGAGCCGAAGACGTTTGATCCGCTGAAGGTGGAAGACGATGCCTCGGGGACGATTCGGTATTTGACCGGAGGCGTACTGGTACGCATGAACCGGCAAACGCAGGCGTTGGAGGCGGAACTGGCGCAATCGTGGAAGGTGTCGAAGGACGGAAAGCAGATCACGTTTAAATTGCGCGATGGAGTTTCATTTTCGGACGGCACTCTGTTTTCCGCGGAAGATGTGGCCTACACGGTGCAGCAGTTGATGGATCCGGCATTGCATTCGCCGACGGGGGATGCCTTCCGCTCGGGACCGGGCAATGTCGAGACGAAGATCGTTTCTCCCACACAGATTTCTATTACGTTTCCCGCACCGGTGGCCGAGCTCGACCGGCAGTTCGATCAAGTGGCGATCCTGTCGGCACACTCTGCGAAAAGAGAATTGGCGGTACTGGGACCTTTCATGGTGGCAGACTACAAGCCCGGAGCGACGGTGCTGCTGAAACGCAATCCCAACTACTGGAAGACGGATGCTGAGGGACGGAAGTTACCCTACCTGGACTCGATACGACTCGATATTCAACCCAACCATGATGTGGAAATGTTGCGCTTCAAGCGCGGGGAAGTCGACCTGATCAATTCGCTCGATAGCGAGTACTTTGACAAGCTGGCGGCAACCGCTCCGCAGCTTGTGCATGACGCGGGGCCTTCGCTCGATAGCGAGCAG
>CAZILJ010000556.1:0-3914 GCA_964539915.1 uncultured Acidobacteriaceae bacterium
CCTGCAGAAAACGGATGGTCTCAATGCCGTGCAAAATGACGATTAGATTCAAAAGCCAGAATAAAAAGAAACACAAATAAGGATGGTTCCACCCGGAACCAAGCGCGGCCAGCAACGCATTAATTGCGGCGCCGCCGATCCAGGCTTGAATGCCGAACCACCCGCAAGCGACCAGGGCACGCAACACGGCAGCCACGTTTGCGCCCAACACTCCGAACGAAGCGCGAGCCAGAACCGGGAAGGGAATTCCGTACTTCGCCCCAGGATGCGAATTGAGCAGCATGGGTGCCAGCACAATTACGTTGCCCAGGAAGATGGTCGCGACCGCCTGCTTCCAGTTCATTCCGCCCTGAATCAAACTGGCCGCCAACATGTAGGTCAGGATATTCACCGACATCGATATCCATAACGCGGCGAAGTTGTAGGTTCCCCAGCGCCGACGCGCGGCGCTGGCCGGCGCAAGGTCTTCGTTGTAAAGAGAACTTGATTCGATGCGCGAGTGGCGTTCGGAGGAGTCCGGGGTCGTCATGGGCGTCTTGGTTCCGGGGTGAGTGATCCGCTTTTTCAGTCAGCCGCGGCAGAGGCTCCGCTCTGAGTGGTTATCAGGCCATAGGTCTCGGGGCGGCGGTCGCGGAAGAACTGCCAAACTTTTCGAACTTCAGCGATCATGTCCAAGTCGAGATCCGCGACCACCACTTCATCTTTATCGCGGCTGGCCTGAGCGATGATCTTGCCCCGGGGATTGCAGAAATAGCTCTTGCCGTAAAATTCGCCGATACTCCACGGCTTCTCTGTTCCCACGCGGTTGATCGCTCCCACAAAATATCCGTTCGCCACGGCGTGAGCAGGTTGTTCCAACTCCCACAAGTATTCCGACAAACCCGCCACAGTAGCGGACGGATTAAACACGATCTCGGCGCCATTCAATCCGAGAATGCGCGCACCCTCCGGGAAGTGTCGGTCGTAGCAGATGTAAACTCCCACGCGCGCATACTTCGTTTCAAAGACCGGATAACCAAGATCGCCCGGGGTAAAGTAAAACTTCTCCCAAAATCCAGGATGGCAATGCGGCAGGTGATGTTTGCGGTACTTGCCCAGATAGCGGCCGTCGGCGTCGATGACGGCCGCCGTGTTGAAGTAGACCCCCGGCATCTGCTCTTCGTAAACCGGAACAACCATCACCATGCGATGCTTGGCCGCGACCTTCTGCATCAGTCGCGTTGTCGGTCCGTCGGGTACGCGTTCGGTCAGGTCGTACCAACGTGCATTCTGTTCCGCACAAAAATACGGCCCATAAAAAAGCTCTTGCAGACACAGGATCTGCGCTTTCTTGCGTGCGGCCTGCTCGATCAGCTTCAAGTGTTTGTCGATCATCGCCTTCCTGATCTGCGCGAGCGGGCGCTCGGTCGAGAGGGCGTTGCTCGCTTGGATCAAGGCACAGCGGACATTACGGGGCATAGGGCCTCCACGAATCTCAAATCTGCAGGATTGTCAACAATCAATGTTAGCTATCAAGGAACGAAACTATAGCAGAAAGTTCGATCGCTTCCTCGGCGGCAAATCATCGGGCGGTTGACGAACTCGAGCGACGAATTGACACAGTCTGCGCGCGCTGAATAGACTCGGCGTTCTCGACCTTTCGGAGTCCGACAACCACTATGGCAAAGCGGCCGCGAATTGCAGTAGTAGGCAGCGCCAATATTGACCTCACGACCTTCACGAATCAGTTCCCGAAGCCGGGCGAAACCATCTTTGGGCAGAGCTTCGATCTCGGTTTCGGAGGCAAGGGCGCGAACCAGGCCGTAGCGGCACGTCTGTGTGGCGCAGAGGTCTTCATGGTCGCGCGCGTAGGAAGCGACCTCTTCGGTCCCGCGACCATTGAAAATTTCAAGAACCTGGGAATTGATACGTCCCATGTAAAGCAAATCCCAGGAATGTCGAGTGGCGTCGCGCCCATCTTCGTCGAGCCCAACGGGCAGAACCGAATCCTGGTCGTAAAAGGCGCGAACGATGCGCTGAAACCGGCCGACGTTGATGCCGCCGCTGAAACCTTGAAGTCCGCCGACTGCATCGTTCTTCAATTCGAGATCCCAGTGGAGACGGTCTATTACACAATGCAATTTGCGCGCAAACATGGAATCCGATGTATCCTCAATCCTGCACCTGCACAGCCAGTCGACTTAAGCGCGCTAAAAGGCCTCGACTACTTCGTTCCCAACGAGAGCGAGGCGGAAACCATTACCGGGTGCCCGGTGAAGAATGTCGGCGATGCCACAAAATGCGCCGAGAAACTGTTGGGCAGCGGCATTCGAGGTGTGATCATCACCTTGGGAGCGAATGGATCTCTCCTCGCTAGCGGCGACGAAAGTGAACACATGCCGCCCTTCTCCGTCCAGAGTCTTGACAGTTCAGGGGCTGGCGACGCTTTCATCGGGAGCTTTGCCGTTTTTCTTGCTGAGGGAGTCTCCGAAAAGGAAGCTGTTCGGCGCGCAAACCTCTACGCTGCCTTGTCCACGACCGGAGTAGGAACGCAGAAATCGTTTTATGACCGCGCTCGCTTTGACATTGAATGGCGCGCGCGATCCTGAAACCTCGCCCGCTTTCGGATGGCACAGATTTTTGCATCGGCCCATGCGAAAGAATGATTTCAGTGATCTCTGTCGACTACGAAAATTCTTGACTTAGCGGCAGGTGGCAATTTATAAGCGCTGTCTAAGTCCCCGTCCTCCCAACTTCAACGAAGCGGGAGGTTTCTTATCGCCGTGCCACCTCCGAAAGGGGTTCCAGCAATGTCGAGCCAGAAGATCCGTCTCGCAGTGTTTCTTTGTGCGTTGGTATGCATGTCGAGTTCGCTCCTCGAGGCTCAGGCAACCGGAAGTTTTTCGGGCACTGTTGCCGACAAAGCAGGCGCGGTGATTTCCGGGGCAAACGTGAAGATCACCTCCGAAGCCACCGGCCTTACGCGCGAAGCCAAGACCGACGATTCCGGCCACTATCTCATCCCGCTCCTTCCGGTTGCGTTTTACACGATTCAGGTCGGCGCCCAGGGCTTCGGAACGGTGCAGCAGAGAGAGATCCGCCTGCAACTCGATGAACACCGCGAACTGGATTTCACACTGCAGCCCGCCTCGGTCAGCACCAGCGTCGATGTGAACGCGACCGAGGTTGCTGTCGAGACGTCGACTCCAGCGCTCGGTCAGGTCATCACTGCCGAGCAGGTCGCCGACCTTCCCTTGAATGGACGGAATTTTGTGCAGCTGGCGACCCTGACGCCAGGCACAACGCAGTCGACCAATCCGAACAGCTTCTTTACGAGCGCTGCGAGTAGTGAAGCTGCCACGCGAGGAGCATTTTCGCTTTCCGTGGGGGGGTCTCGGGAACAAAGCACGGACTGGCTGCTCGACGGGAATGACAACAACCAGTTGGATGAAGGCGGAATCGCAATTTTCTCGGACATCGACGCGATCCAGGAATTCAAGGTCTTGACCTATAACTACTCCGCCGAATACGGCGAGCGGGCTGGGCCGACAGTCTTGGTGACGACCAAGTCCGGATCCAACCTGTACCACGGATCGGTGTTCGAATTTTTCCGCAATACCAAGCTGGATGCCGCCAGCCGTTTTGCAACGTCCGTTGAAAAATTCAATCTCAATCAGTTTGGCGGTTCGTTCGGCGGGCCGATCAAGAAGGATAAGACGTTCTTCTTTCTTGATTATCAGGCGGAGATGCAGCGCCGTGGAGTCCCGTTCACGGGATTTGTTCCAACCACCGGGATGACGACTCCCGATGCCAATGGGAATTACGATTTTAGCGGCGCCCCGACCCTGAAGTCGGGCAAGTTTCTGACAAATCCCTTCGGACACATCCCTTTCCAGTGCGAGCCTGGCACATCGACGCCTGAGCCGGTGCTGGCC
>CAZILJ010000557.1:0-2246 GCA_964539915.1 uncultured Acidobacteriaceae bacterium
GCATTTGCCCATGACGGCGGATCCGTCGCACGGGACAGGGCGGCGCGACAAGGTGTCGCCGATGGCGCGGGCCTCGGTGGCCGCGGGTGCGGATGCCTTGCTGATTGAGGTGCATTGCGATCCGAACAAGGCTTGGTCGGATGGGGCGCAGTCGTTGTTCCCGGAGCAGTTCTCAAAGCTGATGGATGAGTTGCGGATGATTGCGCCGGCGGTGGGACGGAAAATCAGCTAAGAGTTTTCAGCGCCGAGAACGCCGAGCTATTTTGGAGTTTCATCCGCAATCAGGGGTGCTTTCTGCTGCGGCCGTTGGCTGCTGCAGGCTGTCCGTTTCTTTGGTTTATCGTTCTGTTCTCTGCGACCTCAGCGTGCTCGGCGGTTGGCCTGCCCTTATGTCGATTCGGCAAATCACGATTATTGGGACGGGGCTGATCGGCGGGTCGCTGGGGCTCGCGCTCCGGAAGAAGAAATTTGCGGGGCGGATTGTGGGATGCGATCGCGAAGGAACGCTGGAGCGGGCGCGCATGCGCGGCGCGATCGATGTGGGAACCGCGAATCCGGGAGACGCGGTCCGCGGCAGTCAGGTGGTGGTGCTGGCGACCCCAGTGCTGGCAATTATTGACTTGATCGAGCGAATTGGGCCTGCGCTTCCGGCGAAGACGTTGCTCACCGATGTGGGGAGCACGAAGACTGCGGTCGTGGAGCGGGCGATCAAGGTGTTTGGGAAGAATGCGGGGAAACGGTTTCTGGCGGGGCATCCGATGGCCGGAAAAGAGATGAGTGGTGTCGATTACGCGGATGCGGATTTGTTTCACAAGGCGGTTTGGTTCCTGTCACCGCTGCCCGATCAGAATTTGAATGAAGGGCTGTTCGCGGAGTTGGCGGGGTGGATTGACACGATCGGATCGCGGGTCGCGATGCTGCCGGCGGAGGAGCATGACCGGCTGTGCGCGTGGATCAGTCACGTTCCGCAGATGATCTCGACCGCATTGGCAGCTGCGCTGGTGGAAGAGTTCGGAGATGAAGCTCCGTTGCTGCCAGCGGGTGGCCGAGCGTTGCAGGAGATGACGCGGATCTCAGCGAGTCCATATTCGATGTGGCGGGATATCGCGATCACCAACAAGACAAATCTGGAGAGGACGCTGTGGAAGGTGGAGCAGCGATTGGCGCATATCCGGGAGAACCTGGCGACGCGGCAACTGGCAGAGGAGTTTGAGCTGGCACACCAGTTGCGGAAGGCGCCCATGAAGAAGAGGTAGCTCTCGGTACTTTGATCAGGCTCCAAGACTGCGAGCGCCAAGAAGAGCACCCGTTGAGCGCTTGAATGAATTTACAGGCTTCGATATCAGGCGATCTTTTTGAGTGGGTAGCGGTCGCAGATTTTGTTGGCGGATTCCCACACGGCGTCAAACTCATTCCATCGCGGAACCAGGATGCGGAGCGCGAGTTCGTGAATCATTTGTTCCAACTTCTTGTCGAATTCATCGATTGGGGCCATCTGGCCCTCCGTCCGGGCTTGCAACCGGGCTGCCGCATTCCACGGAAGCAGGTTCGCTCCCGTGTGCTCTGCGTAGAGTGTTTCTCACCGCTTCTTTCATGCCAGAGCAAACATCTTCAAAAGCTGCTTGCCGTCATCTACAGCGTTTGATGCTCCCGGCGCAGGTTGGATGTGCTGAGCTTGTCACCAGATTGTCAAATGATTATTTGCCGAGACGGAAGCGGAAGTGCGCGGAATGTCCTCTGCGTGCAATTTTCATTTAGAATTCTCACGCTATGAATAAGGTTGTGGGCAATGCGGATGAAGCCATCCGCGACGTGTTTGACGGCGCGACGATCATGATTGGCGGCTTCGGGCTGTGCGGGATGCCGGAGAATCTGATTCGCGCGCTGGTGCGTAAGGGGACGGGGAATCTCCACACCATCAGCAACAACGTCGGGGTGGATGGCGTGGGCAACGGATTGCTGCTTGCGGCGGGGCAGATTGTGCATCACATCGGGTCGTATGTGGGCGAGAACAAGTTGCTGGAAGAGATGGTGTTGAAGGGAACGATCCGGCTGGATCTGGTGCCGCAGGGGACATTTTCGGAGCGGATTCGAGCGGGCGGCGCGGGGATTCCGGCGTTCTATACTCCGACGGGCGTGGGCACGATTGTCGCCGAAGGTAAAGAGACGCGTGAGTTTGATGGGCGCATCTACGTGATGGAGCGCGGACTTACGGCTGACTTTGCTTTTGTGAAGGCGTGGAAGGG
>CAZILJ010000558.1:0-2198 GCA_964539915.1 uncultured Acidobacteriaceae bacterium
ACCGTGCTTTGCTGCAGGGGGGACGAAGCGCTCGGGGTTGCGCTTTGGGCCCACGACATGACGGTCAGGAGCAAGATCAGAACGAGCATTTTGTATTTCATGATTCGAATCTCCTTAAGTTACTTGAACTTGCATTTGCGGGCCGACGCCCGGTCCGAAAGCAGGCAGACGCCACCAAGGCGAAGCTGGCTGCTGGTTCTAGGGATTCGGCCTCTGGCGCCGGCGCGATCAGCTGCGAAGAACTGTGCTTAGTGCGGAAGCAGACTGGAAAGCCTGCTAGCGGCAGACTCTGGCGCTCTGCGGGTTCCTGCTGGCGCGATATTGGTCCGCTGTGGGCGTGAGCGCTTCTCTAGGCCCGGCCGCACACTCGTGGTCTCAGCGGGAAGAATTGCAGAGTTTCCCGGCGCGCTCTTCGCGCAGCAGGGATGCCGGTCGCCGCAGGGCGTGGAAGCAGGGGCGGGCTTTACGAGAAGCGTTCTCTGGACTGTCGAAGAAAATGGGGACGCAAACGCGGCGGGCGCGTTCCAAAACGCCAGCGCAGCCAGCACAAAAACCGAGATGGTCTGTTCGGCATCCCCTATGAACTCCCAGTTGGCAGCTTGATAGGGGCCAGCGGCGCGGGCAGTGATCAGAATCACATCCCACCGCGAGGTAATCTAGGACTTCAGAATGTTTTCCAAAGAGGCCTGGAGGTTGCTAAAGCGAAAAGGATATCCGCTCATCACCAATTGCGATGGTTCGACGCGCTGGCTGCCTAAAAGCACTGTCTCTCCCATTTCGCCAAAAGCCAGCTTCACGGCAAAGGCCGGCAGGGGAAGGACTGTGGGCCGCGAAAGCACGCGGCCCAGCGTCTTGGTGAATTCCGCGTTTGTCACCGGCTTGGGCGCGACCAGGTTCACCGGGCCCTGCAGAAGATCGCTTTTCAGAATGTGATGGATCGCGCCAACCATGTCCTGCAGGTCGATCCAACTCATCCATTGCCGGCCGTCGCCAATCGTGCCGCCTACGCCCATCTTGAAGGGCGGCAGCATCTTGCCGAGCGCACCACCCTTCGGGCTCAGGACAACGCCGGTGCGGATTTGAACCGTACGAATTCCCGCGTGGATTGCGGCTTGGGTCGCAGCCTCCCACTCGCGGCAAACATCGGGGAGAAACCCAATGCCGGGCTTGCTCTGCTCTGTGAGCACTTCATTGCCTCGATCGCCGTAGTATCCGATCGCGGAACTGCAGACGAAGACCTGGGGTTTGTCCTTCGCTCCCGCCAGAGCTTCCGCCAGAGAGGTTGTGCCTGCGACCCGGCTGCTGCGGATCTTTATTTTCTTGGTTTTGGTCCAACGCCCGACAATACTTTCGCCCGCGAGATGGATGACGGCGTCAAACCCGGAAACCATTTCGGGAGAAATTGGCCTTGCCAGGTCCCAAGGGATCTGATCCTCCCCGGTCGCTGCGCCGCGCACGAGACGCGTGACGTCGTATCCGCGAGTTTTGAGAGTAGGAAGAAGGGCTGTCCCGATCGGTCCAGAAACGCCGCTGACAAGGATTCGAGAGATCATGGGTAAGAGAGTGTCACTCTATCAGCTCGCGGAGTGTCCGAACAAATTGCAGATCCATTTGACATCTTTGAATCGAAGGAAAACCGCATGTCGCTACTACGGAGCGACTTAGCTCGCACGGGTATAATCGTCAGCGCGTTCCCGTGGTACCTTCTGCCCAGAGTCCCTTCCCTCGCGGGTATAATCCATCATGGCGAGCTTGCGCCAACAGATCGCTACTACTGCCCTTACGCTGACCAAGTTCCGCGACTTGATGAAGCGGATGCAGGAGAACCGTCCGCAGGACGATCTCACGATCATCAAGAAGGCCTACGATTACTCCCTGAAAAACCATGAAGGCCAGAGCCGAGCCTCTGGGGAACCCTATCTCGTCCATCCTCTGGAAGTTGCCCTCGTCCTCGCCGAGATGAAGATGGACCCGGTAGCCGTTGCCGCGGGCCTGCTGCACGACTCGGTGGAAGACACCTCGGTCACCATTGTCGACATCCGCAAGGAATTTGGCGAACAGGTGGCCCACATCGTCGAGGGCGTCACCAAGATCAGCAAAATTGACTTCGCCACGCGCGAGGAGCAGCAGGCCGAGAACCTGCGCAAAATGATGCTGGCCATGGTCGATGACATCCGCGTGGTGCTCATCAAACTGGC
>CAZILJ010000559.1:0-6864 GCA_964539915.1 uncultured Acidobacteriaceae bacterium
CTTGGCCCCTTTCCAACTGCGGAACCAGTAGTCATTCACCACGCGGAGATCCTTTGCGCCCTCGAAATCGAAAAACAGGATGGGAAGCACGGCCCGGTTGGCGTTTTGGATGGCGAAATACGCCGGTTTAGGGCGGCCGTTGAAGCTGACGGGCGCTCCGGAGTAGGCGAGCGGGTATGCGTCGTCGAACCGGCAGTGAATCAGCGCAGTGGTTGGGTCAAAGCGCTGAGCCCGCGCATTTTCATATTGGAATTTGTGGTACTGCGCGTAAAAGCGCTCGCTCGGTCGGATCTTCGCCAGGAAATACTGGCGGATTTTTTCCCTCGGCCAGGCGGCGGGTTTCGGTGCGTCGGGAAAAACCGGGTCGTCGGACCATCGGTACGAATCAAAATTGTCCCAGATAGGATCGACGGAATCGAACTGAAGATAATTGTCGCCGGCCATCTCGCGAACGGCCTGTTCGGAAGACAATCCATACGATCCGGTTTCACTCACGAAGTTCAACTTCAGGCCAGTCCACAGAGAAGTTCGCCGCTGCAGACTATCGGTCATGTTGGGATAGATGTGGACATCAAATTCGCCGTGGCCGGAGGCGCGAGTCAGGGGTCGGGTGCCATCCAGCGCGCGAATCACAGCGGTAATCCGGTCCGAAAAATCGGGCTGTCCTCCTTCATTCCAGGCTGACCATCCGACGATGGAGGCATGGGGACGGGTCTGGACGAGCGTGTCGCGCACTACACCAAGGATTTCTTCACGGATCGGGCTCGAGCGCGAGTATTCTCACTGTAACGGCATTTCCTGCCAGATCATCATGCCCATTTCGTCGCACAGGTCATACATGTCGTCGCCCGATTGGTGAGCGATCATGCGGATAATGTTGATGTTTGCTTCCTTCTGCATCTTGACCCGCTGGGCATAGCCGCGGCGGTCCATCAGGGATCTCCAATGGATATCATCGTTCAGGATTCCCTTCAGGAAGATTCGGTGATGGTTGATCAACACGTAATGGTCCTGTTCACTGAACTCCACCTTCCGCAGTCCCACACGACTGAATTGCATGTCGGAAAGTTCTCCGTTGCGCAAGACTTCGACTTTCAGGACGTGCAGGTAGGGTGTGCCTTGCTCCCAGGGATACCACAGCAATGGATTATCGATGCTGAGCGGCAATTCCACGGCGATCTGTCCGGAATCCAGTTTCACCTGTTTGCTCGCCGTAAAATTGCGCGCCGTAGATCCCGTGTGCTCAGGCTCGGTCAGGGTCGCACGGATTTCAGCTTTTCCGCCTGGGGTCGCGCTTTTCAAATTGAGCTTCACCGTGACGTCGGCGCGCTTCAAGTCCTGACTCAGCTCAGTGGTGGCCCAAAGCTCGTCGATGCCTGAGTCCCCACGACCGCGTAGCACCACCGAGCGATAAATTCCCCCCACTGAACCTTCGCGTCCATAGGGCATGATGATGTCGTCCATCGTGTTGCCTTCAACCAAGGTTTTGTAGCTCTCGTAACCCGGATCAAGCGGACAATCCACACGAACTACTACCAGGTTTGCCGCTCCTTTGTGCAGTGCCCAGGGGAGGTCGATTTTGAAAGAAGTGTAAGGTCCGATGTGCCGTCCGACGTAAACGCCGTTTACCCACACACTGGCCTCGTAAGCGACGGCGCCAAAGTGAAGCTCGGCCACCGAACCGGGAAATGATGCCGGCACCTGAACCTCGCGCCGGAACCACACCACGCCGTGATAATCGAGACCCTGTACAAACCACTGCGATGGCACCGGCATGGTTTTCCACGCAGACGCATCGTAGGACGGGCTGAAGAACTGCTTGCGAATGCCTGCGTTTCCTGGGTCCGTTCGATAGTTCCAAGTTCCGTCCAGAGAAATCTCGCGCGAGCGGTCCTTCCCTGCCTCCAACGGAGACGGTGGGGCAGCAGGAGTGTCTTCCGGATAGGGTCGGACCATCTTCCCGTTGTAGAAGAGAGGGTTAATAAGAGGACCGGTTTGCTCCAGAGTGACGGCTGCCAGCACCAGGCTGGTCTTCGGCCGCGTGCAACGGAATTCCACAGATTGAATCGGCCAATCCGCATGCTCCAGACGATGGTTGAAGATCATGAATTGACTGTTGACTTCGACCGGCAGCTGCTCGTTCAGGTGATACGCCGTCTTTCCTGGGGAAGGATCGTAGGGCTTGAGCCCGAATGCGAACTCGGCGTCGGGGACGAAATGGCCATAGTGGACATCCGCCACATTCTTTCCAGCGACCAAGGGGACGTTTTCGCTTTGCCCGTTGGCGTAGCGGATAACATAGTCCCCGACGCGAGTTTCGACGTCGGGCGCAACCGGAAAACCCGACCCGACATTGCCGATGAAGTGCAGTTCCCGACCGGCGTACCCGCCCATCGGGACCACTTCCTGGGCCGGATAGGTCGCAAGTTTGGGATCTCCTACGAATTCTCCCTTTGCCTCAAACTCGGTGATGGCTGGCGAGCGCTTGCCATCGCTCGAAGAGCGAACGTCGATATAGATGCCTTTGGCTTCGATTCCTGCGACCGGAAATTCCCGCCACGTACCGCCCATTGAGTATTCCGCTGCGATCGAAGCAATTTCTCTGGCCGACCCGTCCGGCAAAATCAGGCCCACCGAATAGTCGCGGGGAGTGTAACCAGGACCGATATCTGACAAAAAGCGAATCCCATGGACGCGCGCCAGGGTTGCGAAAGTGACGGTGAGCTTGCCGCGACGCTTGTCGTCAGAAGGCTGCCACGAACTCGACTTGTCCTGGTCGATGGCATTTGCCGCCCCACGCTCCACCTCTTCATGGGGATCGACCGCCGTCTTGCTCTCTACGACTCCGCCTTCTATCTCCTCTACAACTTTTCCGCCCGCTGCCGCGCTGGAAATATCGTTCCCCAGTTCAGGACGCCAGCCTTCTCCTGCCACCCGCACGACCCCCGTACCTTTCCGGTACCAGAACGGAATGCCCAGTCTTCTCCAGACTTCCATACGGAATCCGGTGTAGTTCCAGTAGCCGGTCCGGTACAGATCCAGGCCGGGATCGTTTCCCTGTGGTTGGAGACTGGCGCAGCGAAATCCACCCACGTGCAGGAGTCCGTTTTCCACTTGCTGGGCGCGCGCACAGGAAAGGCAGAAGAGTGCAGACAGAGCTATCTGCGCCAGATATCCGGCGCGTGCACGCCGGGCGCAGAGGACCAAGATTCGGTTGAGTTTTGCAGATCGCGCATGAGCCGAGGAGGGAGGTATCATCTTTGCCTCGCGAAGCATGATTTGGAGAGAACTCGATAGATTCCTGTCAGAGCGGCCCGAACCTTAGCGCTGAGTACCAAAAGCGACGCTCGAATCGCTCAAGCAATCTCCCAGCGCGGAGGAGAAGGTTGGCGATCGATGCGGACCTGACCGCCGGTTATCAGGCGATCGAGATGCCCTTTCACCGGAAATGCGGACAATGCCCGGGTGCTGGCTGGCCACTCCGGAAACACCTCCATGGCGGCGTCCATCAGTTCACTCAGGGTCAGTCCTGCGCGCGACTGGCTCAGCGTACGAACAATCTTGCGGTCAAGAATTTCCACCGTCTTACGAGAATCGTTGAAGAAATCAAGAATTTCATCTCCCTGCATGCTCGGCCAGTGGCCGGTGTGCAGGTGCTCAAGTAGCAGACCTTCCAAATAAGTCAAAGTTGAGAGATAAAGATCGATGTAGAAATAGGTCACGGGAATTCCCATGCTGCCGTCCGCTTTGGGGCAGCCGCGTCCATGGATGGCATCGCTGACGAATGCGGTCTTATGGGCCGCATCGTACAAGGCCAAGTGGCCATGCGAGTGTCCCGGGACATGAAGCACCTCCAGATCCCAGCCATTGTCGATGGCGATCCGCTCTCCTCCACGGAAACCGATGTCCACCCGACAACGGCTGCCCGCGTCTGAGGGGATTTCGTCTCCCATGCCAACACGATGTTCATCCCGCAGGAAGTTGTATCTCTCCCGAAACAGACAGGCAGGATCCTCTACTAGATGACGGTCGGCTTCGCCACAGGCCAGTATCGCCCCGGGTGCGCTCTCGCGGATCGCTGAATTGCCCCCCTGATGGTCCAGATCCGGATGGGTGGTGATCACCATGGTCAATCGCTCCGGGTTCAAATCGAGCTTGTCCATATAGGGGAAAATCGAGTTTCCGGGTGTTTCAGCAATTCCGCTGTCGACCAGAAGGACACGCTCTCCGGCCAGCAGGTACTGAAACAGGAATCGACCGTCTTTGTAGATGGAACTGATCTGGTAGGCGCCTGGATAAAGCTGCATCGCGAATGGAACCGCACTGGATTATCAATAGGAAGGCAGTCAGTGTCAATGATTCAGAACATAGTTCCAAAATTGAGTAGGAACCACTGAGCCCTGTTCGGGGCGATCTGAGAAGCTACTGATTGGAGCTCTGCAAGCGCAGATTTGGTTCCACATTGCAGAACGAAGTACTAGGTTTTGTATTATTTTATTGACAGCCTCCGATGGCCCATGCTATTTGTTCCCCACTCTGTGGGGGGAAACCACCATGAAACGTGTGCCGCAAGTGTTGTACGCGTGTGCGCTCTGTCTCTTTTCCGTTTCCACCGCTTTCGGCCAGGGGGGCCAGGGCACCATCAACGGGACGGTTCAGGATCCAAGCCAGGCGTTGATTTCTGACGCTCAGGTCACCATGACCAACGTGCTTACGGGTTCGGTCACCAAGCTGGCGACCACCAGCGATGGTCACTACTCCGCTCCCTTCTTGCCTCCGGGCAAGTACGACGTTTCCGTGGTCAAGCACGGTTTTGCGACGGAGACGCAGAGTGGAGTGGTGTTGGACGCCGACCAGGTGGCATCGGTGAACTTTACCCTGAAGCCGGGCTCAGAAAGCGTGAGGATCGAAGTCCAGGCCAATGCTACGGCGGTCGATACCACGACCGGGTCGGTGGGCCAGACAATTAATGAGAAGACCATCACGGAGCTGCCGTTGAACGGTCGAAATCCCGCGGCCCTGGTAGCTTTGGCTCCCGGCGCGATCGATGCGAATCAGGTTACGAACTTCAATACGCCCGGACCGGGCAGTGGGTTCCCCTCCGAGACCGCCGCCTCGGTGAACGGCAGCCGAATGGGCGGCGTGTACTACCAACTCGACGGGCTGGTTGCGATGAATAACTACTTCCAGACGGCGGATCCGTTTCCCAATGCGGATGCCACGGAAGAGTTCCACGTCCTCACCAATAACTTCGATGCGCAGTATGGCTACACCGCCGGTGCCGTTGTCAGCGTCATCACCAAGGGGGGGACGAACCAGTGGCATGGCAACGCCTTCGAGTTTCTGCGCAATAACGATTTCAATGCCACCGACTACTTCACACACCAGGCCGACCCGCTGAAGCGGAATCAGTTCGGCGGATCCATCGGCGGTCCGATTATCAAAAACAAGCTGTTCATCTTCGGCAATCTGCAGCTCACAAGGCAGCTGCTGTCCTCGTCCGAAGGTAACTCGTTCGTGCCGAACAACCGCGAACTTGCGGGTGACTTCTCTCAGATATGCGGCACCGGATTTACCGCTGGCATTTGCAATGACCGCGATTCGGGGGGAAATGTCATCAACCAGATCTATAAGACCTGGGACGACCACTCCATCGCCAATGCCTACCTCGGCAACCAGATAGATCCGACGACGTTTTCACCATTTGCCTTGAAGGTTGAGAGCATGATTCCGCATACCGATGCGGCCAATGGCCAGTACCTGGTAAATGGTGTCATCAAGGACGATTGGTCGCGCGAATTCACCATTCGCACCGATTACAATATCTCCAGCCGCCAGCGATTAACGGGACGAGTTTTTTACGACAACTACAACCGGCCGGGCTACGGGGGGGGTGGAGATCTGCTGGCTGCGAGCGGCGATTCCCGTGGTTGGTTCGGTCACGCCTTGAACGTCGTGGTCTCCCATACTTGGACGATAAACCCCAATTTGGTCAACAATTTTTCCGGGGGCTATCACAAGAACAACACCTCGTCGATTCCGGGACTGGCTCCCTTGAGCTTTAAGGATCTTGGATCGAATCTGAACACCACCAGTCAATGGTTCGGATGGTTTGGCACGAACGGCTTCTTCGTGTCAGAAATCCCCGTGATCCAGGGGCGTCACAACTGGAATTTCGCGGACACGATCTCTTGGAACAAGGGCAAGCACACCATTACGGCTGGCGGAAGTATCCTCACGCAGTATGGACTTGAACAAGCGACCTGGGAGGGCGACCCGGGCCTCTCCTTCAACGGTTCGATTACTGGTGACTCGGACGCGGATTTCCTGCTGGGCCTGCCGAACAATGTCCAGGCTTCCGGTGGCGAATACAACAAGTACGGTGCTTTCAATTTAGCCTTGTTCGGGCAGGATAGCATCAAGCTGACCCCGAGCCTGACGGTGAATCTCGGCCTGCGCTGGGAACCGCAGATCGCTCCGGTCTCTCTGGATCACAAAAAGACTGTGGATTTCATACCTGGCGAACAGAGCGCCCGTTTCACGAACGCGCCGCTAGGCACGGTTTATCCCGGAGACCCGGGGGTGGCGGCCGGCGGGTGGAACAATCAATGGGCTACTTTCTTGCCTCGCGTGAGCGTTGCCTGGGCGCCCAGGGCTTTGCCCAAAACGAGTATTCGCGGAGCTTTTGCCCTGATGGCCGTCCCCTATGATTACTCGTACTACAACCACCAAAGCGCGAACGCTCCTTTCAGCCCCGCCTACAACATCAACTACAACCAGGTCGGCACTTGCACGCTAACCATTGCGAATCCATTTTCCTGTTTCGCACCCACCAATTTTACGGATCCATTCCCTCCGTTCGCC
>CAZILJ010000560.1:0-1800 GCA_964539915.1 uncultured Acidobacteriaceae bacterium
CAAACGGGTCACCGCTTCGATGATCACAGCTGCGCCCAGTTCGCCGCCGCTCAACACGTAGTCGCCAATCGAAAGCTCCCGGTCGGCGAGGAAGTCTGCGACCCGCTCATCTACACCCTCGTAGCGACCGCAGACCAGAGCGATTCGATCGAGCGCCGCCAGTTCCGCCGCGACTTGCTGCGTGAACCGCTGTCCCTGCGCGGAAAGCAGAATTACGGATTGCTTTGCGCGCCCAGCCAAGCGGTCTTCCCGCGATGCCAGCACCAACGACTCGAGACATTCAAAGAGCGGTCCCGGCTTGAGCACCATGCCCTCGCCGCCGCCGAAAGGGCGGTCATCCACGGTGCGGTGCTTATCGTGCGTGAACTGCCGCAAATCGTGGACTTCGATTTTCGCCAGGCCCATCTCGCAGGCCCTGCGGGTAATTCCGTGATCCAGTGGCCCACTGAAGAAGCCGGGAAAAATCGTCAGAATATCGGCTTTCATCTGGACCTAAAACCTAAACCTTGAACCACAGAGGGCACTGAGGACCCCTACTGCCTTTTCTTTCTTTCTGACTGCTGTTCCTGCTTCTCTTCCGCCGTCAGCGGGGCATTGACTTCCAGCAAGCCCGCGGGAAGGTTCATGCGCACTTGCCTCTGCGCTAGATCCACGCTTTCCAAGTACGCTTCGGCGAAGGGTACATCCAACTTCTTGCCTGCGCCGCCAGCAACCGTCAACAACGGAGCTTCCCCGGCGCCAAACTGAACATCTTCGATCCGGCCGATCTCTCTGCCGTGATCGAGAACCACACAACCGATCAGATCGCTGACGTAGTTCCAGCCTGACTCAAGGTCGGCGCGCTCCGTGCTCGGCACCTGCAACTCAGATCCGACTAGCAGCTCGGCGTCGTTCATCGAATCCACGCCGCGGAACTTTAGAACGACGAGACCCTTGTGGGGCCAAAGATCTTCGACTTCCAATTCGCGGCGAGCGTCTTGCGACTTCGGCAGCGCGAACAGCTTCATGGCTTGGGCGAAGCGTCCCGGAACGTCGCTGTGAATCTCGGCCGCGACCTCACCGTGCCGCCCTTGCGTCTTCACGATGCGGGCCAGCGTGATGAACTCGCCCTTTGCGTCAGGAATCACGGGGCACGATTACGAAACCTCGGGGCTAAAGCCCCGACACCTGGAAAAACCTCTACCGGCATGCCTGAAGGCGTGCCCTTCCCCAAAATCGACCGCCTACTCGATGATCTCGAGCGTATAGCGCTTGCGCGCTCTATGGCCCGCGGCACTTAACAGGGCGCGCATCGCACGCACCGTGCGTCCCTGGCGTCCAATCACCTTACCCACGTCGCTCTCGGCGACTTCCAGTTCAATCACGTCGTCATCGAACTTCTCGACGAACACATCGTCCGGAGCGTCGACCAGCGACTTGGCAATCAGCTCAACCAGAACGCGCACATCTCCAGAAGGCTCAGTCATAGTCTGCATTCTCACAGTGAACGTACAGCAAGGATCGAGTAACCTGCGTCGAGCGCGGCCCTATGCCACTGACTGACGTCATGCCCTTGCCGGGTGGTTAAGCGGCGGAACCGGCAGCGACCGGAGCCGGAGCCTTGGAGAACAGCTTGTTTACCCGGTCCGACATTTGGGCGCCCTTCGACATCCAATACTCCACGCGATCACGCTTGAAGTCGACGCTGGCGGGGTTGGTGCGGGGATTGTAGGTTCCGACCACTTCCACCGGACGGCCGTTGCGAGCGCGCGCCTTCTCAATTACCACAATGCGATAGTGCGGTTGTTTGCGCGCACCTCT
>CAZILJ010000561.1:0-4699 GCA_964539915.1 uncultured Acidobacteriaceae bacterium
AAGAAAATCCAGCGAAGATCAACGGCAAGTGATACTCGGCGTCAAGCCAGTCGAGCGCGGTGCGGACGTCTTCGACTTCGCCCTTGCCTTGATCGTGCTCTCCCTCACTTAACCCAGTTCCGCGGAAGTTGAAGCGCAAGACCGGGAACCCAAAGCCGTTGAGCGCTTTCATAGTGTGGAAGACGACCTTGTTGTGCAGCGTTCCGCCAAACAGCGGATGAGGATGACAAACCACGGCAGCACGCGTGGTATTGTCGGCTCCGGCGTTCAGCAGAGCTTCCAGTCGTCCCGCAGGACCGTCGAGAAACAACGAACGGATGGATGATGAAGAGTTGGAAGAAATCACAGAGCCAGATTACACGGGAGTGGCGGAAGAAAAGAAATCGGGCATCGGTTCGCGGCTTTAGGTCTTAGGTCTTGGGTCTGAAGCCTGACGCCCGAAGCCCGACCTGACCCTGCTTTCCTGCTATTCTCTCCTCCATGGATGCTGTTACGCTGACGCGGCAACTCGTGG
This sequence comes from uncultured Acidobacteriaceae bacterium, assembly GCA_964539915.1. Lineage (GTDB taxonomy): Bacteria > Acidobacteriota > Terriglobia > Terriglobales > Acidobacteriaceae > Sulfotelmatobacter. The sequence goes on from CAZILJ010000561.1 coordinate 515, forward strand.
ACATCGAGTCCATCACAGGGAACGAAGCGGCCGTTGGGAACTATCTCTACGGAGAACTTTGCCAGCTCGGCTATCAGACCAAGAAGATGGCGGTGGAGCTTGAGCGCTTCAATGTTTATGCGACTTCGGCGGAGCATCCGCATCCTGCGATCGTATTTTCCACGCACATGGACACGGTGCCTCCGTTCATTGCTTCCTCGGAAGATGAGGTGCGCATTTACGGTCGCGGATCATGCGATGCGAAGGGCATCATCGCGGCTCAGATCGCGGCCGCGGAAAGGCTGCGCCAGCAGAAAATTCATGTAGGGCTGTTGTTCGTGGCGGGTGAAGAGCGTGACAGCCTGGGCGCCCAACTGGCGAATGAATATGCAGCCAACGGTCACTCGCGCTCTCGTTTTCTAGTCAACGGCGAACCCACGGAAAATCACCTGGCGCTTGCGTCGAAAGGTACGTTGCGCGTAGAAGTCACCGCAACGGGACGCATGGCCCACTCGGCTTACCCAGAACTCGGCGAATCGGCGATTGATAAGTTGATTCCGGCGCTCACGCGCTTGCGTGCGATGCCTCTGCCTTCCGATCCCGAAGTTGGTCCGTGCACGTTGAACATCGGCCTGATTGAAGGCGGACGAGCACCTAACGTGATTCCGGATTATGCGCACGCGGATCTGCTTTACCGGCTCGTGGGTCCGTCGGACCAGTTACGGCGGGAAATTGTTACGACTGCTGGCGGTGGAGTGCAAGTGACGTTTCCGCTGGAGCTTCCCTTCCTACGTTTACGCACGGTTGATGGTTTGCCAACCATGATTGCTGCGTTTACGACGGACATTCCCAAGCTTACGAATTGGGGCGAACCGCTGCTGATTGGACCGGGATCGATTCATGTGGCGCATACCGATGGCGAGTACATCGAAAAGCGGCAGCTACATGAAGCGATCGACTTATATTGCAAGATTGCGCAGCAGCTGGTTGGTTGAGGGAGAGTAGTTTCGCTTTGTGGATTTCTACCCGAACATTTTCTACCGAGTGCGGTTGAAGATTTTTCCCAAATGGGAAACACAGCGTCTGACGTAACCCCTCCCCCGGAGCGCTTTATGATCGAAATGATCGAAAAGTGCGGCAAGCGAAGCGGAGGATGTCTGGACTCTGGCACCCTGCGATGTTGAAGACACGGGGTTCGTTGGAGTCAAAATCCTCCCCATCTCGCCAAAGAACGGCGGGAAGCAGTGGGGCCCTCACGGCGGCGAATGAAGATCAGCTAGACTGAAATCATGACCACCACGACCCACAACTCCCTCGCACTGGCGTCTTCTGCGTACTTACGATCTGCCATGCATCAGCCGATTCGGTGGCATGAGTGGGGAGAGGAAGCATTTGCGGCGGCGCAGCGTGAGAACAAGCCGATGCTGCTCGATATTGGGGCGGTGTGGTGCCACTGGTGCCATGTGATGGACCGGGAGTCGTACGACGATCCGGAGATTGCGGCGATCGTGAACCAGCATTTCATTGCCGTGAAGGTGGATCGGGACGAGCGTCCGGACATTGACAGCCGGTATCAGGTGGCGGTGCAGGCGGTGAGCGGCCAAGGCGGATGGCCGCTGACGGCGTTTCTTACGCCGGACGGGAAGCCGTTTTATGGAGGGACTTATTTTCCTCCGAGCGATGGATATGGGCGTCCGAGCTTTCGGCGCGTGCTATTGAGCATCGCCAACGCGTATGCGGAGAAGAATGGCGATGTGGTCGAACAGGCGAAGATGGTAGAGAGCGCGATTGCGCAGTCGGAATCGTTCGCGGGGAAGGATGGGCGGGTTTCTGCCGGGATCCTGGCGGCGATTCAGACCTCAGCGTTTCGGATGTTTGATCCCGAGCAAGGGGGGTTTGGGCAGGCGCCGAAGTTTCCGCATCCGTCGGCGTTGGACTTGTTGATCGAGCGGTATGCGCGGAGCGGAGCTTCGCTCCGCCGGACCGCCGAGGACGGCGGGCTCCCCACAGAAGACACTAGATCGACATCCGCTACTTCTGCCGAGGACTCGCTTCGCAACCTGATCACAACCACACTCGAACACATGGCTGTCGGTGGCGTCTATGACCAACTGGCGGGCGGGTTTCACCGCTATTCGGTAGATGAGCGCTGGGTGGTGCCGCACTTCGAGAAGATGTCCTACGACAATTCCGAACTTCTGAAGAATTATGTGCACGCGTATCAGGCGACCGGCAAGGACTTTTTTGCAGACGTGGCCCGCGACATCATTCGCTGGATGGACGAGTGGTTGAGCGACCGGGAACGTGGCGGATTCTATGCGTCTCAGGATGCGGACATTTCCATGGAAGACGATGGAGATTACTTCACCTGGACGCTCGAGGAAGCTCGCGCCGTGTTGACCGAAGAGGAGGCGCAGGTCGCGGCGCTGCATTACGACATCAACGAAGTCGGGGAGATGCATCACGATCCGGCAAAGAATGTGCTGTACGTGCGAGCTTCGGTAGGAGAGATCGCGCAGCGAAGGAACCTGGCTCCGGGACGGGTCGAGGAATTGCTGGCGTCGGCGAAAAAGAAGATGTACGCGGCGCGGCTCGAGCGGCCGACTCCTTACGTGGATAAGACGGTTTACGTGGGATGGAACAGTTTGTGCGTATCAGCGTACCTGGAAGCGGCGAAGGTTTTGAGTCTTTCGGAAGCGCGGAGGTTTGCGTTGAAGTCGCTGGATCGGGTGCTGGCGGAGGCTTGGAGAACGAAGCAAAACGCGGGCGAGGGCGCCCGCGCCGCACTGCTTCACGTGGTGTCTTACTCCGATCCTGCGGCTTCGCGTCGCGCGGTGCCGGGGCTGCTGGATGATTATGCGTTCACGGCGCTGGCGTGCCTGGATGCTTATGAGGCGACCGCCGATCTGAGTTACTATAAGTTTGCGCACGGGATCACAGATGCGATGATTGCCCGGTTTTATGATGCGACTTCGGGTGGATTCTTCGACAGCGAACCGGTCGCCGACGGTAAGAGCCTGGGTGTGCTGGCCACGCGGCGCAAGCCACTGCAGGACTCGCCGACGCCAGCGGGAAATCCGATGGGGGCGATTGCGCTGGCGCGGATGCATCACTACGCGGACGATCGAGGTTACAAGGACAAGGCCGAGCTTACGCTAGAAGCGTTTGGCGGAGTGGCGGAACAGTTCGGAATCTTCGCGGCGACCTACGGAATCGCAGTCGTACATCTGTTGGAGAGCCCCGTGCAAGTGGTCGTGATTACCGCCGACCGAGATGAGAGCGCAGCAGATGAATTGTACGCGGCCGCGCTTGCGCCATTTGCCTTTAACAAAAGTACGCTGCGATTGTCGGCCAACCAGGTGGTCCCGGAGAATCTTCCGCCAGGATTGGCCTCGACGATTCCCCATCTTCCAGATTTGAATTCAAAAAAGTCTTTTGCGGTGCTGTGCTCGGGATCGGCCTGCCAGCCGCCCGTGACCGACGCAGCGAAATTGCAAGGACTCCTGCAACAGGCTTTGGAAAAGAGTTAGCCATCGCTAACCGAGAAGAGCTCGTCGATCCGTTCCAGGAATCTCTGTCCCCAAAGAAGAGGGGCTGACGGGTTAGTATGAGTCCCGTCAGCCCAAAAATTGCTAGCCTATTTTCTCGGCCCAGGTTGCAGTTACGGACAGGTTACTTTCGTGACCTTGTCGATATTGCTGCCCCGGGTTCTACTGCGGTGGCAGGGTTGTTTGACAATTTGGTTGTCGGGGTGGGCACAAAAGTAGCGGACCGCCGTCAGCGGCTGGAACCTGTTGGACGGCAGCTGCAATGAATGTGCCCACTAGTCCTACCATCAGGATCGAAATCCTGAATGCGCGTTTCATGTGTTCGTCTCCTAAAGAACCGCGTAGAGTTGAATTTCTTGGGACTCTCTCGCGGAAGCGCATTATAGGACACGTGTCAACTTCTATGTGCAATAGTTTTCACCCCGCCCTTCCTGCATCCTGGGCTTAATCCTCGAGGCCCTGCGTCATAATCAGACAACACCTTACGCAGCAATCACTTACATCAACTCTATTCGTTTCTGGTGGGAAGAGAACACGGGTTCCGCGATGGGCCTATTTCTTGCGATGAGTTTACAAATTCCGAACAAGACCAGTTCGCGGAGACAAAACAGGCAAAGCAGTCGAAAACGCGGACAGCGAAAGTTGCTAGGGCTTGGTG
>CAZILJ010000562.1:0-4622 GCA_964539915.1 uncultured Acidobacteriaceae bacterium
CGAAACGATGGCGCGCCTCTATTTCCCGGACGGCGATGCCATTGGGCACTCGCTGAAAGTGCCGGAGATGAAGGACGAGCCTCCGTACACGACCACAGCGCCCGGCTCCGACACCTGGCTGCTGATTGTGGGCGTCATCGCCGACAAGCGCGACGACGGCCTGAGCAACCCAATTTTGCCCGAAATCTTCCTGCCGTACGCGCTCTCGATGCGGGTCTGGACGCAGATCCTGGTCCGCTCGGAAGTTCCGCCTCTCTCGCTTCTGCACGCGATTGGACTCCAAGTCAACGCCATCGACCCCGACCAGCAAATTAGCGGCGAAGTCGAAGACCTCGACCACTGGATCACGGATCAACGGGAATATGAACAGGAGCATTTGGTGGCATGGCTTTTTGGCGCATTCGCCTTTCTGGCATTGGCTCTGGCTGCGGTCGGACTCTATAGCGTCGTCTCCTACTCAGTGGCCCAACGTACCAACGAATTTGGTATTCGTATCGCGCTGGGCGCACAACGCACCCATGTCCTCCGGATTGTGTTCTCCTCCACCATTGTGAGCGTCGGCAGCGGAATCGCAATCGGTATGATCCTGACTTTGGCGCTCAACCAGGTTCTGGCTCGATGGGCCCAGGGCACTTCCCGCGATCCCCTGGTCCTGTTGGCCGTGACCATTTTGTTAAGCCTGGTTGCAGCGCTCGCCTGCTCGGTTCCCGCACGGCGGGCAGCGCAAGTAGATCCCATGACAGCCCTTCGCTACGAGTAGTTCGCTCCGCGCCTCAGTCTGAGTCTCAGTCTAGTTGTGAAAGGTTGAGCCTCGCGAGAGGAGTGAGGAAATGTCCGCGAGGGGGATCAGTCAAACTTCCAGCGGCGAAGCCGCGACCCGGGAAAGCCCGGCACAGAAGTGCCGGGTGCGAACGCGAAAACAGCGTGAGTCCCGGAGGAGTCTCGATCGTAGCTCGATTTTTTCCAGGAAACGAGTGCGAATACTTGCAAAGCTAGGAACCGGCAAGAGAATGCAGCCCACGGCCGAAGCCGGGGGTCGCTAAGCGGGAATTGAGCAAGCCCCCGGAAGGAGCGAAAGAAATGCTACGCAGGCCGTCGCCCCTGGAACTCAATCGTTCTACAATTCTCAGCTTCCTTCGTTAGGGGAAACTGCGGCCCCGCATTCATGACGCTCAAACTGTTTTGCGACCGTGTCGAAGTGTGCTCCAGGAGGAAATGCAAAACTCAACCGGCAACTGATGCACTCGAGAAAACGGCCGGTTTGGGACATTAAAATCCCAATTCGATGTGCCGACGAAACAGGGTTCTCCGACTGTATTGCTCTCTTCAACTGATCTCCTGCACCGGAATTCATCGACGAGGGGATACGCGATTCATTCTGCATGACGAGAAGTTCCTCTCCGCATTCATATCGAGGTGAAAACACAACAACGACTCCGGCCCAAGGGGTTGAGCCCGCTGTCGGCGGAAAGCGCAGGGTAAGCGCGAAAAGTTCAAGGTCTGGCCGAAGTCGAAAAATCAAATCCACAACGCTCCGGCCAGGGATTTAATTCTTATACACTGTATCGCTTAATATGTCAGTACGCTGGCGCACCTAATTCCTCACCCGATGTTCGCGCGCCGATGCAACACCGGGCTCGCGCAGTCGCGTGCCTCCGATTTAGAACGGTGATCCCGTCAAGTCGCACCGCCGGTTCCCGCAAACACGTCGCCGATCTGGCGCGATTGGACACATAGACTTACGATCAACCGGAGTAGAAGCAGTCACCATCGAAATCAAGTTCCATCCCTCACGCCGAGGAACCGAAGATAATAGTGAAATGACGATCCGAGCACCGGTTTTGGGTGGCGCAGCGAGCTCATCTCATTTCATGAGGGCTACAGCCCCTAGAGGCGCTTTCATCAGCGCTTCTCACAGCCTCGATATCTAACTGCACGCTCCTTCCGGGAGCCGAGAGCCGGACACCGGAACTGAGCGCGAACCGCCCGTTTCGCATGTTAGTATCGACTTCAGCCTTGCATGACACTTCAACATTTGATCCCATCTTTCGGCCGCATTCCGGCCCTCATCGATAAATGACTCCTTCCTCGCAATCCCGCAAACGAGTGCTCAGTGGCATGCGCTCGACCGGCAAGCTCCATCTCGGCAATTATGTGGGCGCACTGCAAAATTGGGTCCGAATGCAGGACGAATATGAATGCTTCTTTTGCGTTGCAGACTGGCACGCGCTTACTACCGACTACGCCGACACGTCGCACGTAAAGGAGAATTCCCTCGAAGTTGCTCTCGACTGGCTGGCCGCGGGGCTCGATCCAGAGAAGTCAGTGATCTTCATCCAGTCGCATGTTCTGGCGCACGCGGAACTACACTTGCTGTTTTCCATGATTACTCCGCTGGGGTGGCTGGAGCGCGTGCCTACGTATAAAGAACAGCGGGAAAACATCAAGGACAAGGATCTCGGGACTTACGGGTTTTTGGGATATCCCGTGCTGCAGGCGGCGGACATTCTGATTTACAAGGCAGATTGCGTTCCCGTGGGTGAAGATCAGGTGGCGCACGTGGAGCTCACGCGCGAGATTGCCCGTAGGTTCAACGGATTTTACGGCAAGCCCAAAGAAGTATTCCCTGAGCCTCAAGCGCTACTCACGCCGGCCGCCAAGTTGCCTGGCACAGACGGGCGCAAGATGTCGAAATCCTATGGCAACACCATCCTGCTAACCGATCCCGAGCCAGCCGTTCGTCAGAAGCTGAAGACAATGGTGACCGATCCAGCACGCGTCCGGCGCTCCGATCCGGGTAATCCGGATGTGTGTCCCGTGGGCGATCTGCATAAAATCTTCAGTGATAAAGCCACCATCGCCAAAGTGGACCAAGGCTGCCGGTCGGCCGGCATCGGTTGTATCGAGTGCAAAAGCTGGGCCGCAGATGCGTTGGTGAGGCTGCTGAATCCCATGCAGGAGCGCCGCAAGAAATTCGAGGAGAATCCGCGCCTCGCCTGGGATATCCTTGAAGCTGGCAGCGAGCGGGCCCGCAAATCGGCAGGCGAGACCATGGACACGGTGCGCGCCGCGATGGGAATGTCCCTCGACTACGAACCACCGGCCGCGAAATAGTTGAAATGACGGAAGAAGCAAAAATCGTTTCCGGTAACGACGCGCTGGCGCCACCGTCTCCCCAGGCTGTTGCCGGCTCGTCTCCAACAAAGGCCACCAGGGATACCACCAAGAAGCAAGAGAGCGATTCGCCTTTCGCGGTTGCTGTGACCGACGTCTACGAAGGTCCGCTGGACCTGCTCCTCGACCTCATCCGCAAGCAAGACATCGACATCTACGACATTCCGATTGCCAAGATTACGTCGCAGTATCTCGCCTATGTCGAGAAGATTCGCGAACTCGATGTCAACGTAGCTGCCGAATTTATTTACATGGCCGCGGTGCTGATTCACATCAAGTCGAAGATGCTTCTGCCGCGCGATCCCGATGCGCCCGCCGAAGAGCAGGAAGATCCACGCAACGAACTGGTCAACCGCCTGTTGGAGCACGAGAAGTTCAAGTCGGCGGCGCAAATGCTCTTGCAGAAGCAGCAGATTGAAGATGCGGTGCTGTCCAACCCGTCGCTGAAAGAATTCATGGAGGCGGAAGGCACCGAGCCGGAAATTGCCGCCGACGTGATCGACCTGGTCAAGACATTCCAGCAAGTGCTCGAGCGCTTGCGCACCCGTCCGGTGCTCAACGTGGATGAAGAAACGGTCACGGTGGGGCAGATGATCGACTACCTCCGGCGCCGGCTCGCGCTCGAAGATCGTCCCCTCCGGCTCAAGCAAATTCTGATGCGGGTTCCATCGCGCCATGCCCTGGTCTGCATGTTCCTGGCGCTGCTGGAAATGGTTCGGTTGCAGGCGATTCAAGTACGGCAGGAGCGAATGTTCGGAGAGATCGCAATCCGCAAGCACTCGCACTTCGATGAGATCATGAAAGAACAGTCAGCGGTGCGCGACGACTGGAGATGAACTGCAGTTGCCACGAGCCTTGTCATTAAGACTCGGCGGTCCGGGCAACCGGAAATCACTATGAGTCTCAAAGCTCAACTCGAAGCCATTATTTACGCGGCCGAAACGCCCATCCTGCTGGAGCAGATGACCCATCTCGTGAAAGAGGCGGTCATCGCGGAAGGAGCGGCGGACGAGGCGGAAATGAAATCCCGCGTCCGCTCATGTCTGGAAGAGCTTGTCGGAGAATACGGCAAGCCCGATCACGGCATCGAGATCCGCCAGGTCGCCGGCGGATACCGCATGTCGACCAAGCCGGAACAGCACGAGGTAGTGCGAGCGTTCGCCAAGAGCTTAAAACCTCCGATTCGCCTCTCGCTGCCTGCGCTGGAAACGTTGGCCGTGATCGCCTACAAACAGCCGGTCACCGTCCCCGAGATCAACGACATTCGCGGCGTCGATTCCGGCGGCGTGATTGGCACGCTGCTCGATCGCAAACTGATCACAACTGCGGGCCGAAAACAGGTCATCGGGCGTCCCATTCTTTACAAGACCACGAAAGAATTCCTGATGCGCTTCGGCCTGAAAGATGTAAACGAGTTGCCGAGCATGGAAGAGTTCGAGAAATTAGTA
>CAZILJ010000563.1:0-2444 GCA_964539915.1 uncultured Acidobacteriaceae bacterium
CGCGCTGGCGGAAAATCTCGTAAGTCTTCTTGAACACGGCCACGCCGGCCCACTCGAAGTAGCCTGGGTCCGTAGTGATGTTGTCTTTCTCGGCGACAACCTTCAGCCAGTCATCGAGGCGCCCAACCATAATCGTGCACACCGGCCCCATGCCCGCGATTTCCTTGCCTTCCCTCTCGCGGCGCGTAAGACCGCGCTCCACCGCCTCGGCCACCGCAATACACTGCGGCAGGGTAAAGCAAACGGTGGCATTGATGCTGATTCCGCGGTAGGTGGCTTCTTCAATGGCCGGAATTCCGGCGCCGGTCACCGGGATCTTCACGATCATGTTCGGAGCGATCTGGCTGAACTCCTCCGCTTGCGACACAATCGCCTGCGGGTCGCGATAGAACCGGGGATCAGTCTGGATCGAGAGCCGTCCATTGCGCCCGCCATGCGCCTGAAACGTCGGATACAGAAGCGCCGCAGCCTTGGCTGAGATTTCCCGAACCAGTTGCCATCCGATCTCACTTTCGGTAGCGGGAGGGTTCGCCTCAATCAGGGCGCGAGTGCGATCCTTCCAAAGAGCCATCTCCTTCTTGAGCATTCCTAGCACGATGACGGGATTACAGGTAGCGCCTACAGCTCCGTTTTCGATCGAGTAGGTCAGTTCCTGGATGGAAGCGGAGTCATTCCACAGGCAGGTGGGAGTTGTCTGAGTCATTTCGTGCAATGGACTCTTGAAGATTGCAGGGGCAGTGACTTGGGCCATAGATTCCTCCGGCCGCCACAGGCGGTCAGCGTGCCTTGTGGGCGACGCTGCATGGTTTGGACTGCAGGTGCGAACTCTCCGCCGCCACGGCGATCTCGAGGGCTCGCAATCCATCTTCCCCCGAAACTCGAGGCAACCGCTCATTCAAAATGTTGTGCACGAAGTCTCTGACCTCAGCCACGTAGGCTGCTTCAAATCTGGCGAGGAAGTGATTCCCGAGAATTTGGGTGATCCCGTTCTTGACCAGCAACGTTATCGGCGTTTGTTGGAGGCTGCCCACAAGAATCGAGCCCTTAGACCCTACGATCTCGGTGCGAATGTCATACCCGTAAACCGCCTGCACGAAGGACTCAATGTTGCCAATCGCACCGCGCTGGTATTTCAGGTTCACGACACTGGCAACGATATCGCCGTACTGTGCGACCTCCGGCCGGATCGCAACGGTCGTGTAAGCGTGTACTTCGATGACCTCATCGTGCATGAGCCAGCGAGCTAGATCGAAATCGTGAATCGTATTGTTGTACAGCAGCATGCCATTCAGCTTGGCTTGATACGCCGAGATGGGGGGAGCATTGGCGTCGCGGCCAATCGATTTGAAGATGACGGGCTCGCCGATCTCGCCGGCCTCGATTCGTTGCATCGCTTGAGCGTAGCCAAGGTCATAACGGCGCATGAACCCGATTTGCAAGCGGACGGACGCGGCGGCGACAGCTTCCAGCGCGGCATGAGCATCCGCCAAATTCAACGCCAGCGGTTTCTCACAAAGAATGTGCTTTCCGGCTGCAGCGGCCGTGCAGATCGCCTGGGCGTGGAACTTGTCCGGCGCCGCGATCACGACACAGTCAATTTCCTTGTGCCCGAGCATGTCCTCGAGAGAGGCAAACGAATGTTCGATCTCCAGTTCGGCGGCTACTTGGCGCGCCCGCGCGGTTGCGGGGTCCGCCACGGCCACGAGTCGCGCCTCCGGAACCAGGCGGCGGATGTTTTCCGCGTGCCGCTGACCCATGTCCCCAGCCCCAAGAACTCCGATTCCCAGCTTCCGCATTTCCTCTCCCCATAAATCTTAGCGCTTTGATAACAGCACGAAAAGCCACGAACCCAAAACCTTCTCGGGCGTCACCCGGCTTGCCGCTGCCTGATCCGAGCCATCAGTCTCAGTGCCGGGCTCGCACCCAAACGGCACATCGCTCGAAAAGGATACTGCAATTCTGCACAAATCTACAATAAAATAAAAATGGCAAACCGCTTAGGTTATCTGCTGCCACTTGCTCGTTCCCTGTGGAGCGGCAGCCCCAGCGGCGCTCCCAGACCGCTTATGCCGTTGAGCCGCCTCCACCCGCAGCATTTTGCCGCCGGATACCCTGTGTTATGGTTAAAGCGCCGCGGTCGACGTGGTGAATCCGGAGCGCAGGCTGGATGTGATCCCTTCCAGTCGCACCTTGACCGGTCGATGCGCGGTCCGTGCCTGACCTGATTGTTTATGAGCAAGCCAAAAAGACGAACCCGTCTGGCAGGGCGGGTATCCAAAGCGCCGAGTATTTACGACGTGGCGCGCGAAGCCAAAGTTTCGGTATTCACCGTGTCCGCAGTGATCAACGACAACGGGGGCGTGAGCGCCACTCTGAGCCGGCGCGTGGAAGCCGCGATTCGCAAGCTGAACTATCGCCCAAATTTGCTGGCCCGCAGCCTGGCC
>CAZILJ010000564.1:0-2392 GCA_964539915.1 uncultured Acidobacteriaceae bacterium
CAAGCGGATCCGGTGACGAGAATATCGAGGTCGCCCACCGTTTCACGACCGCGGCGCAGCGAACCCGCGGACGTGATCTTGTCGATGCCCGGATACTGGTCGAGATAGGTGGTGAGCTTAGCTGCCTCGGCTTCCGCAGCATCGATCAGGAATCGGCCGCCGATGCGGCGATAGTCCTCGATCGCCTTCAGGAGCTTGGCTTCGTGCTTCTCGCCCATGCGCGGCAGGACTCGAATTTTGCCTTCGCGCGCCAGCTTCTCGACGCCTTCAACATCGCAACACTTGTAGGCGCTCCAGATGAGTGCGATGGTTTTAGGACCGAGCCCTTGAATCTTCAGCAACTGCAGCATCGAAGGGTGGTATTTCTCGAGCAACTGGGTCTGAATCGAGAGTTTGCCGTCTTTGAAAAGCTCCTGCAGGTTTTGAAGCATGCCCTTGCCGATGCCGGGAATCGCGAGAACCTGCTTGGGATCGGCGATCAGTTCTTTAATCGGTTGCGAATGGTTTTCAATGGCCTGGGCAGCGTTGCGGTAAGAGCGAATGCGGAACGAGTCCTGCCCGTCGATTTCGAGCAAGTCGGCTGTTTCGTAGAGGATGTTGGCGATGGCCTTGTTGTCCACCGACTAAAGATAAACAAGATTGGACTGCAGAGCCAGCGGGTGCCAGGCGTGCGAGCCGGCCCGCAGTAAAGGAATAGACGGACTATGATGCTCCGACTTCACACCGGGCGTGTGCTGTATGCAGCATTTTGCAGCACTGCGTTGGTGCCGTCGCTACGATGCAGCTTTCGTCACGTTTGCTGCCTGCGGTCCTTTTTGACCCTCGGTTATTTCGAACTCTACAGGATCGCCTTCTTGTAGGCTCTTGTAACCCTCGGATGAGATCGCGCTGTAATGAACAAAAACATCGGCACCATCCGCGCGACCGATGAACCCGTACCCCTTCGCGTTGTTGAACCACTTCACGGTTCCTTTCAGACGGTCCACGTACCTAATCCCCCTTTTTCTGCACGTCCTTTAATCGGGGCCAAAGGACGTGCAACGCTTCAAATGCCGCCAATTAGGATGCATTTTGGAGTGCAATGGGTAGGCTGTCAATCTTTTGTGCTACTAAAAAGTCGCATAAGAATAACGCCTGGTCGCGCCAGCCACTAGAAGGGAGAGCGCCGCTTTCTACTAGTCTTCGCCTTCGCCGCGCAATTCATGTGATCGAGCCATAAGACAGACGAGATGGTCTTGGCATCCCGGATAGTTCCGCGGATGACCATGCGAGCAGCAGTCGGAAGAGGAACCATCCGCTTATAGATCACTTCGTCGTCCTCAGGCTGCGCCTCGCCTGCTCGCAGGCCTGTGGCCATGTAGACGGCCATGGTTTCAGCCACGAAGCCCGGACTTGCGAAGAACTTCAGAATGCGGCGCCACTTGCTGGCGGTATATCCAGTTTCCTCTAGAAGCTCGCGCTTGGCGGCGTGAAGCGCCTGTTCCCCAGGATCGATACGCCCGGCAGGCAGCTCCCACAGAAAGTCGGTCGCCGCGTGGCGGTACTGTCTCTCCAGTAGAACGCGAGGGCCTGAGCCAGAATCGTGAACCGCTAACACGACGACCGAACCCGTGTGATGGATGACGTCGCGTCGTGCGCGAACCCCTCCGGGTTCCTCGACGTCGTCGGTCGTGACCCAGAAAACGGGACCACGATATACGGTTTTGGAGGAGATGATGCGTTCTTTGGTTCGCTTGCTGCTTTTAGACTTAGTGGAAGATTTGGGCATGCAGACAATATAAAGCAAGGCTCCGGGCATCAGGCGTCGGACCTCGGCCTTCCGCCAGTTCCTGCCCCTCGGAACCTCAGAATTCACGACCGAGTGCCGAGGCCAGGAGGATGCCTGACGGCCGAGGTCTGACGCCTGAGGTCCGACGACGGTTCTCTGCTATGCTGCCGGGCATGGTGGCCAAGCCTCTCGTCGCAATCGTCGGGGCAGGGAATCTCGGTGCAGCGCTTGCTCAGTCGCTTGAGCGAGCAGGATATGCGATCGAAGCCGTGATCGCGCGTTCTCGCCGGGAATCATTGAAGAGGGCGCACAGCTTGGCGGAACAGGCAGGCTGCCGGCCGTTGACGGACCTTTCCGTTTCACGCGCCAACCTGATTTGGTTCTGTGTGCCGGATGCTGAGATCGGTCGGGCAGCCCGTAGATTCGCGGGAAGGCTCGAATGGAAGGGGAGGGTCGCGTTGCACTCTAGCGGTGCGTTGACAAGTGATGAACTTGCAGTTCTGCGCAGCCAGGGTGCCTCGGTGGCGTCAGTGCATCCGCTGATGACGTTTGTGCAGGGCCCGCGACCTTCGCTGGCCGGAGTTTCATTCGCCGTCGAAGGCGACAGTGCCGCGGTTCGACTGG
>CAZILJ010000565.1:0-5858 GCA_964539915.1 uncultured Acidobacteriaceae bacterium
AAGTCGTGCGCAATACCGCCTGCCAGGCGGCCGACCGCTTCCATCTTCTGCGATTGCCGGACCTGCTCCTCAAGTCCCCGGCGGCCGGTGACATCGCGCGAGGTGACCACGATGCCGCCAACCGCAACGTCGTTGAGCAGATTATTGCCAACGGATTCCAGCCAGACCCAGGTGCCATCCTTGCGTCGAAAACGATATTCGGGAGGAGCCGCGCTTCCTACATTGAGAGTGAGGCGCTCCAACGCAGCCCGCACCGCGGGCTCATCTTCAGAATGAATAAAAGAGAGAAGACTCTTTCCCAGAAGCTCGGACGTCGGATATCCTGCTACGCGTTCGATCGACGGGCTGTGATACAGCATAGTTCCGTCGACGGCAACGACCGTAATGACGTCGGAAAGGTTCTGAATGAGATAGCTAAACCGCTCTTCGCTGCGTCGCAAGATTGCGGCCGCGTCCAAGCGGTCCCGGATATCGCGGAAGATGCCAAGGACGGCAGGCTTTCCGCCTAACTCAGCAGCGCTGGCACTGACTTCGACAGGTACCGAGGCTCCGTCGGCGCGCCGCAGTTTCAGTTCGCCGCTCCGCGCTGATCCTCCTCGATTCGGAGTTAGAAATTGACGAGGTCCTGCGCCATCTTGGGCCAGATAAAGCTGGGATTCCAGCTTGCCGACGAGTTGTTCGCCGGAATATCCCAGCATCTCACCGGCTTTGGTGTTGGCCTCGAGAACGACTCGACTCTTCGCGTCGATGACCAGAATGGCGTCATTCGCCGTGTTGATCAGGTTGTGATATTTCTCTTCGGAATCGCGGATCTGATTGAGCACGGCTGAGGACACGGCGATCCCAAGCATCAGCAACAGCCCGCTGGCGATGAGACTGACCAGGGACAGCACACGATCGATCCAGCGAGCTCCCTCGCTCAGAGTTGATGAGAATTCGTCCTCGAGAGGAGTGACATGGGCGTCGACCTCAGCCACTTGATCGGTGAGCTTCTGGATCTTTTGCGCGTCCGGGCGAGGTGAGTAGACCTCGCGATGGAGGTCCTCAGCCAGTGAGCGCAGCTGGTCAATGTATTGGTCCCCCCGCGTCCAGACGTTGATGGCTCGCGCCATGTAGCCCACGCGGCCAAAATGCCGAAAAAGCGTGGACATGCTATCCACATCTTCGGTGTTGTTTCGGCCCTGGACGAAGCCCTGACGAACCAGCTTCATATCGGGGGAGGAACTCTGGAGTTGCAGCCGTGCCTGTTTGTCTCCGGCGGGAACCGCGATTTCCGCTAGGTATTGCTGGTAATCGCTTTCCGCGTGGCTACCAGCATAACGCGTCAAAATAAGGACCGCTCGTTTTTCGGCCTTCGACCAGAGGCCTTCGCCGCCCACGTAGGCGCGGGTTCCACTGAGGATCTGCGAACGCAGCGCGCCCAGCGAAAAGACACAGATCACGATGGCGACGAAAACTCCGACAATGACTTGCAACTTACCGGCGATCGGAAGGCGGCGGAACATTTCTCCCTTCAACTCTCATGCAGGAGTCCGAAGCCCGAAAACGGAGCCCGGAAACCAGAAGGTAGCGGAACGCCCAACTTCCCCGTCCGCAGGCGCGGAATGGTTACTCGTAGCAACACAGTTCTGGGGCCCGGTGTAGCTGAGTAGGCCTTGACCAAAGGCTGCTTTGCGGGGGTCCGAATGTGCGTACAGAATATCGTATTCCGGGGACAACGCGTCAAGGGCAATGGCTCGAGGAATCCGCACCTCGGAGTCCCCATCGTGGTTACTGAGGCCAGAGTCCAAAGCTTCGGTCAGCGCAAAACCCGATAACGGAAACAGCCCACCAGGTGATCGTTTGCCATTCCCACCGCCTGCATGAAGGCATAGCAGATCGTCGAGCCCACGAAATTGAAACCGCGTTGTTTGAGATCTTTGCTGATTGCATCGGAATCTGCGGTTCGCGCGGGGACTTGCTTGAGAGACTTTGGCGAGTTCAGTCGGGGGTGGCCGTCCACGAAGCGCCAGAGGTAGCGGTCGAAGCTGCCAAATTCTTTCTGCACTCGGAGAAATATTTTGGCATTCGCAACCGCAGAGGCAATCTTGAGTTTGTTGCGAACGATGCCGGGATCGCGCAACAGCCGCTCCAGTTTCCGCCGGTCGTAGCGCGCCACCCGCTGGGGATCGAATCCATCGAAAGCCTGGCGATAATGGTCGCGCTTGTTAAGAATCGTGCTCCAGCTCAGGCCCGCTTGTGCGCCTTCGAGAATAAGAAACTCAAAGAGCGTGTGGTCGTCGTGCACCGGCACGCCCCATTCCTCATCGTGATAGCGGATCATCAGATCTCCGGTCGCCCACCCGCAGCGAACCGCTTGAGACTCGGCATTCTTATTAGCGGCCATCGATTAACAGTTGCGCTTACTCCAGCGACTTCGGTTCTGACTTGTTCGAGGGCGATTTTTGATTGAGCAGCGAAACCAACTGATGGGCGGATGCCGGAATCCCGACTTTGCCATCCCGGATGATTTCCTTGGCTGTCAACCTTCTGCCATAGAGCTTCTCATTCGCGCTACCATCGGAACGCAGTGTCGAGCCTTCCAGCGAGACTCCGGCAAACAAGCCCTTGTTCCGCGAATAGGAGAGGATCTCAGCATTCATGACGATGTCGGTGGCGCCTTCCGCCGTGCGGCCCTTCGGACCTGCCGCAGCAGAAGCGTCCGCCCCCAACTTAACCTTGCTCGTAAGCAGCGACTTCGCGCCTTTGGGATTCATCACAAGGAGGACGAAGTCGGTCGCCTGACCGCCGATCTGAAATCCGATGCTGACGCCTTCGAGGGCGTAGAGTGCAGGAGCTCCCCACTTGCCCTTGTAATGCTCACCGCTGCGGCACACCAGCACTCCCCGTCCGTAGCTGCCGCCGATGCCAAATGCACCTTTCTTGACGGAAGGCAAGACCGCCACGCATTCGGCCTTGTCTAGCAGATCTTGGGGAATGTCGTCGGGGATATTCAAAATCTCTCTCATGACGATGCCGGCATCTTTGACGCGATCTGCTTCGCGCACGTCATTGGCGGCGAAAGCAGTCACGCCCGACATCAGGGCAGCGATGAAACCGGCCATGTATTTCTTCACGAATCCCTCCAGGGAGATTTTAAGAAAAAACAATTAAACTTGTGCCAATATGTTAACCCCCGCATCCGACTGGCTAATAGAAGCGCGTTACCCGGAAGTGCGCGCCCACCGTAAGTGATAGAGGGGGCGGGTTTTGCGGTATGACCAAACGTGTGCTCCTTTTGTAACTTGGCACATTGGAGGCTGCACTCCTAGAGTCAATCAGATAGCCGCTTGCGGTCGGAACTGTATTCGGCATCTGGCGTGCATCCAATAGCTTGGGAGTGTGGCTGGACGCGCTTTAGGGTGAAAAATTTGGATTTTATCGGCATGAAGTACACGAATTCGATTTTTCGAATTCTTACGCCTCTCCTGGCAATCTTTGCGTGGGTCGCCCCGTCCAGGGCGCAGTCTGCGTATGCTTCGGGCGCTCCCAGCCTGAGCGCCTACGACGTGGCGGGCAGTCCGACGGCGAACCCAACCGAAAATGCGGACGACCAGAGTTCGATGATCACCCTGCACGCGCGGGTGAACGAGGTTAACGTGTTGTTCATCGCGACCGACAAGCACGGCAAGTTTGTCCGCGATCTGAATCAGAATGATTTCAGCATTCTTGACGACCACAAGCCGCCGCAAGCGATTCTCAATTTCCGTCGCGAAACCGATCTGCCTTTGCATATGGGTCTGCTGATCGATGTCAGCGGGTCGGTGAACGGCCGGTTTGATTTCGAGCAGGGCGCGGCCACGAGTTTCCTGGAGCACACGCTGCGAGTCGGCTTCGACAAGGCATTCATTGTGGGCTTCAACACTCATAGCCAGATGGCCCAGGATTTCACCGACAACGTGCAATTACTGTCGGCGGGAGTTCGTCGGCTGCACGACGGGGGTGGCACAGCCTTGTACGACGCGGTCTATCGCGCGTGCAAAGAGAAATTCCTGAAGGACCGTCCCGATCGTCCAGTTCGAAAAGCGATTGTGATTGTCAGCGACGGAGAAGATAACCAAAGCGAGTTTTCGAAGGCGCAGGCCATCGAGATGGCGCAGCGCGCTGAAGTAATCATCTACGCGATTTCTACCGACGATAGCGGCCTGGTCATGCGCGGCGACAAAGTGCTTGAGCAGTTGGCCGAAGCTACCGGTGGACGAGCGTTCTTTCCGTTCAAGATGAAGGACATCACGCATTCGTTCGCTGCGATTGAAGACGAACTGCGCAGCCAGTACGTTGTCTCCTATAAGCCTGCCAATTTCGATGCCGATGGACGGTACCGGTCCATTGAGATTTCCTCTCTGAAGAAAGACCTGCAAGTGCGGGCGCGCAAAGGATACTTCGCGCCGCAACAGTAAGCGGACAGTTCTCAGCTCCCCGTGCGCCGTCACTTTCCAAACGGCTGAACTCTTTCCTGCATCGTCTTATTGCAAAATGCAAAAGAGAAGGCACTCGTTCGCGTTTGCGAGGGTGCCTCCGCTGTGTTAACGTCCCTGTGAATTCGAGTTCATCTTACAATCGTCGTGTGAGGAGAGGATCATGATCGGCATCGCCTTCCTTGTAATTCTGGTCGTCATCGCCGTTGTGCTGATCAGCATGTACAACAGCCTGGTGCAACTGCGGGTGCGCTGCGATTCAGCCTGGTCCGACATTGATGTACAGCTGAAACGGCGGCATGACCTGATTCCGAATCTAGTGGAAACGGTGAAAGGGTATGCCGCCCACGAGAAGGGCACGTTTGAGAACATCGCCAAATTCCGGTCGCAGGCGATGCAGGCCACTACGCCAGAGGGCAAGGCTGTAGCGGAAAATCAACTCACCGGGGCGTTGAAGAGCCTTTTCGCTGTGGCGGAAAATTATCCCGAGCTCAAGGCTTCGGAAGAGTTCACGCAGTTGCAGGGATCGTTGAGCCAGACAGAAGACTCGATTCAGAATGCGCGGCGCTACTACAACGCCGTGGTGCGCGATCTGAACACGAAGATCCAGTCGTTCCCGACGAATATTCTGGCGGGTATGTTTGGTTTCACGGCGCGGCAGTTCTTCGAGACGACGGACGCCGACCGCGAGCCGGTGCAGGTCAAGTTCTAGTTCGATGAATGCCCTCTCCTATGTAAAGAGGTTGCCGGCACCGTCTTTTTCACGCCGCCGAAAGGGACTTTGCAAGCACCGTCTCTACCAGATGTTCGCATGCGTCCTCGCCCTGGTCGCACCTCTTGCCGCAAAATCTTGGCGCGTCAGCGACTTTCGCGACAACATCACCGTGAATCAGGATGGCAGCGCGGTGGTGACCGAGCGCATCACGTTGATCTTCGAGGGTGAATGGCACGGGATTCATCGTACGATTCCCATTGAATATCCTGGGCCGAACGGAACAAATTACGAACTCTTTCTCACTGTCGCGAGCCTGACCGACGGCAGCGGCAGCAAACTCAAATATGAATCGTCGACTGCGAACGGCGCCCGCGATCTCAAGATTTATATTCCGGACGCGGTGGATGCGACTCGAACCGTCGAGATCACCTACGGCGTGCGCAACGGAACTCGATTCTTTAAAGATTACGACGAGTTTTACTGGAACGTGACCGGAAACGATTGGCCCGTGCCGATCGACCACGCGGCGGCCACGGTGCGATTTCCGGATGGGGCCGCGGGATCGTTGCGCGCGCAAGCCTTCACCGGCGTCTACGGCTCAACCCAGCGCGATGCTTCTGCAACTGTCGAGGGCCCCGAGGCACGGTTCGAGACGACCAATCCGCTGCCGATGCGGGGCGGGTTGA
>CAZILJ010000566.1:0-4305 GCA_964539915.1 uncultured Acidobacteriaceae bacterium
ATGGGACCCCGAGAAGTATAAAGACACGTTCCAGGAGAATTTGAAGAAGCTGATCGAGATAAAACTCGAAGGCGGAGAAGTTGCCGCGGTTGCGAAGCCGAAAAAACTGGCGCCGGTGGTGGACCTGATGGCGGCGCTAAAGCAAAGCCTGGCGCAGATGGAAGGCAAGAAGAAGCCCGCCGCAACGGCCCAGGCCACGGAAGAAGAAGCCGGCCCGGTGGCAGTGGCAGCAGCCAAGCCTCGACGGAAAAGAGGGTAGCTCCTTCAGTAGGGCCGCCGTCTCCGGCGGCTGTCGCGTCTCGCCCACGCATGCGAGGGAAAGGTTGCCCTCGCTACAGCCGGCAGGATGCCGGCGCTACATCATCCATCCAACTTGCCCAGTTCAGCTCGCATCAGACGTTTTAGCTAACGGCTAAGAGCTAACGGCTGAAAGCCGACAGCTTCCCTAGCGCGGATGGCGCGCAATCGTTACAATAATCGATTCTGTTCAATCATTCGAACCAGAAGTTCTTCTTCGGGGTGCCGATGAGTTTCCGACGTGTGGGCTGGGTGGCAGCGGTCGCGCTGGCAACTTTGCTCGAAATTTCTTGTGGCCAGGTCTACCGCCCCGTGGTCATTCCCATTAGCATCACTCCACCCAGTCCAGCGAACTTCCACGCCGTTTTCAGCATCAACGCGAATGTCCCTTTTAACCAAGGGACGGCGTCGCAGATCGACGTTTCCGGAGATACGACCATCGGCACGGTCAACGTTGGCGTCAATCCCACTCACGCTGCCGTTCTGCCGAACAATTCGCGGGTCTTTGTGGCCAGCGCAGGAAGTATGTTCAAGGGTGACACCGATCTGATCACCGCGTTCTTTCCCGCTGGCGATAGTTCCGCCGCGAACGGACTGGGCAACACGACGACTTTTACGCTGCCGAACGTCGGCCCTATTAATCCCAGCACCAATCAGCCCTTTCTTTGTTCTTACCTTCCTGATTTTGTTGCAACCACGCAAACCACAAACGTTTATGTAGCGAACTTCGGAGTCGAAAACGATCCGAATTGCAACTTCAGCAGCACCGATTCGGTTGTGGTCCTTAACTCGGGTCAGAGCACCGTTGGCAATATCCAATATTTGCCGGCAGGTTCGCATCCGGTTGCGATGGCCGAGACGTTCGACAGCTTGAACCTTTATGTGCTCAACCAGGGCTCGAATACGGTGACCGATCTTTCTCCCACGGACCTGTCGACGATGGCCACGATTCCCGTTGGGAATGCGCCAGCGTGGGTGACGGTGCGCCCCGACAACCAGCGTGTGTACGTCGTAACCCAGGGAGATGGACAGCTCTATACCATCCGCACCGATACGAACGCCGTGATTGCTGGATCTCCACAGTCGGTGGGCGGCGCGGGCGCCAACTTCGTGCTTTATGACAAGACCCATAACCGGTTGTATGTGACCAATCCAAACGCTGGCACCGTGTATGTTTTCGACGCGACCTCGGATCCGCCCACGCCGATGGCAACGCTGACCGTGCCTGCTCCGCCGATTACCGCCCCGGTTTCCACAGTTTGCGCGACTGCGACTTGTACCTACAGCGCAGTGATGCCAGTATCGGTGGCGGCTTTGCCCGACGGCACCCGGTTCTACGTTGCCAGTTACGTCACGGGAACGGCTACGTCAGGCGCGAGTTCGACTTGTCCGGACTCCAACGTGAGCGCGCTGGCGGGTTGCATTATTCCGCAGATCACGGTTTACGACGCCGGGACTCTATTGGTGAAGACGACCGTGTTTCCGTTGTTGCCACCGGTAACGACCGCTTCCGCAACCACAATTTATCCCTTTGCGCTGGCTCCGGCGGCCTTTTGCGCGCCGGTGTTTCCTTACAGTCCAGCATCGGCGCGCTTCCGTATGTCGGCGGCCGCCTCACCCGACAGCACGCGCGTGTACGCGAGCATGTGCGATGGGGGAGCGGTGGCGGTGGTCACGACCAACACGAACACAATCGCTACGGGAGGGAATTCAGCAGATACGCTGGTGAACGACCTGGTAGCTCCCTTCAGCGCCGCAAGTGCGCCACCGAACGGCGAACCTCCGCCACAGAATCCGGTCTTGCTGCTGACCGGACCGTAGAGGTCAAACTTGCGCACGTCCCTATTCAGCTGAGACCGGCGAGGAACTGCGATCGTACCTGGCCAAGTCCAGATCTGTGATATTTCATCAACTGGCTCAGCCCCCGTCTAGAATAGCGATGTCAGTCAGCATCCGAGAAGAATTGCTTGCGCACTCTTCGCGACTTGACTGGTCCCTCCTAATTGCGGTTGCATCGAAACCTGACGAGGTGTTTGCGCGCCTGTCCCTGAAACTCTTTGGTGAAGACGCCGTCGCTAATCGACGAAAAGCTGAAACGATTTCGTTTGAGCTGATGATGCTACTGAGTCAGTTTCCAGGAAACCGGCTTCTCCGGCGCACCCGAGTTTTTGGGTGCGAAATAGCGCACGGTCACATCTTCCCCGAAATTCACTTCTTTGTAATCTACCCCGATTCCCGGCGATGCAGGGTCATGATCAAAATAGCGGATGGTCACGTCGTCTGCGATGTAATCTATTTCGTTCTGGCCGACCCGAATCCACTTGTACGCGGACTTGTGAGCTTTCGGCTTTTCAGCTAAGAAGGAGGAATGCCGCTGGAGGGCATTCGATGCTCTTGGCTCTGAAGCCGAGCGCTGATCATTGTAGGCCATGCCTCCGATAATCCCGAGGACAGTAACAACTGCGGCCAGGTCCACGCTCCACCGGGGCATGCGCGGGGGAACGCGCTTCACGCGTACCGAGATCATTCCTGCTGCGAGGTCGGAATGGCGCCATTCTAGGCGTCGTCGATTTTTTAGCGGAGCCGTACGTGCGCTCAGCACCAGCCTGTCGACATAGCACTCCTCGTGCACTGCTTCACCGCTCTCGTCGACCTTGCAGGTCTCGAGTGGAACTTGCGTTCCGCATACCATGCATAGTGGGACAAAGTGAATACGCATCCTCGGCCTCCAGTCAAACGTCAGTTGCCCAAGGGACCCATGCCCAGGGACGGCAACGACGGAAAGATGTGCAGTTAACCCAGGTAAGCTTCCTTCGCGAACCTCCACGGTAGAAAAAACCAAGATGAAAAGCTGTGCAATATTGATCACGGACCTTGCAGAAGCCAAGAGCGAAGTTATTCGGCCGGTTCGAGGTGATCCTCCGGTCGCAAGCGTCAGTGATCGGCCAAGGTAAAAGGCGAAAGGCGCGTGAAAGAGACTCACATCCTGAACCTCGAAGACATCGTTGACCGCAGTCAGTTTCGCTGGGAATGAGGACAATAAGTGGTACGCGTTAGCGATCTTTCAACAGCTCGGGGGAGGGTTGCAATCAGGCATCAATCGCTATATTTGAACCTTGAACCACCGAAGAGGATACGCCCTGATGACCTCGGACCTTCCCTTCGTTGAATGTGAGCAAATGCATGCCGGCCTCGCGGTCTGGCGACATTCCCGCCAGCGTCGACTTCTACACGAAAAACCTAGCTTTCACCCTTGCGTTCACATGGGGTGATCCGCCGACCTTCGCCGGCATGAACCTCGGCAAAGTGCAGACGTTTCGGCAGCATGGGACCTCCGATCCGAAGGGGTGTACTTCGTCGTCGGCGATGCGGACCAACTCTGCGAATTTCATCGCGCCAACGGCGTTGAAGTCGCGGAGGAGAATGGCGACAGAGCATACGGAATCCGAGACTACGTCGTGCGGGATCTGAATGGATATTATCTTTCGTTTGGGCAACACCTGCTCAGGGCGGGGCCGCCGATCAAAATCGAGCGGGTGGACGTACCCCTACGACTGGAAAAGCGGCTCGCAGCTCTCCTCCAGGACCTGGCAGAGCACAAACGCATGAGCGTGAGCAGGCGTCTCGAGGAGATATTGCGGTACACGAACGAGGGCGTCGGCCTCACACGCAAACAACGGTCCACTACCTTCAGGAACTGAAGAGGAAGCACGGTATTTGATTACGACAGGCACGGGAGTTACCGGTTCCTGGAGGAGTGATTCAACCGACCCTGTTGGCCCTGCGCGCCGCCAAGGGTGTAACGGTGTAACTGAGGATAGAAACGAACACGGCAAATCAACAATTGACGGCCTATCCGCTTCTGGTCACAAGGTCTTACGATAGTGTACGCAGCGGTCCACGACCTCGTACCCCAATGCTTCGTGCACGCGTTGGGATATCTCATTGTCGATCCATGTATCGGACGCCATCTCTACGCACCCATGGACGCGGGCCCATTCTTCCGCC
>CAZILJ010000567.1:0-1514 GCA_964539915.1 uncultured Acidobacteriaceae bacterium
GAAGCGATTTTGTTCGGATCGAGCCAAACGCGCATCGCATAGTCGCCGCCTCCGAACAGCCGTATTTGCCCGACGCCGGGAATGCGCGCGAGCTGGTCCTTGACCCGGATATTGGCGTAGTTGCGCAGGTAAAGCGGATCATACTTGCCGTCCGAGATCAGCGTGATCAACGTGAGGAAGGCTGGCGACTGCTTCTGCGTGGTCACCCCGAGGCTGACCACTTCCGACGGCAGGCGCGACAGCGCCTGGGAAACGCGGTTCTGCACGTCCACCTGCGCCTTGTTTGGATCGGTGCCGGGGGCGAAGGTGATCGTCATCTGCAGCACGCCGTCCGAGCCTGCTACCGACGTCATATACATCATGTTCTCGACGCCGTTGATCTGCTCCTCCAGCGGAGACGACACGGTCTCGGCGATGACCTTGGGGTTGGCGCCCGGATAGGTCGCCTGCACGACAACGGTGGGCGGCACGACCTCGGGATATTCGCTGATCGGCAATAGCGGGATCGAGATCGCGCCGGCGACGAAGATCACGATCGACAGCACCGCCGCGAAGATCGGACGATCGATGAAGAACCTAGAGAAGCCCAAGGATGCGTCTCCTTGCGGGTTACGACTGGGGCCGGGCGCTCATCGCAACTGGGTTGGGTTTGACCTTGGTGTCCGGTGCGAAGATCCTCTGGAGACCGGTGACAATGACCTCGTCGTTCGCATCGAGGCCGGACTGCACCACCCGCAGGCCGTCATGGACTCTGCCAAGCACGATGTCCTTGCGCTTGGCCTTCTCTTCCGGTCCAAGGACGTAGACGTATTTGCGATCCTGATCGGTCATGATGGCCTTGTCGTCGATCAGCATGGCCATGTGTTCGGCGCGCCCTTCGAGCTGCACGCGCGCATAGAGGCCGGGCACGAACACGCCGTCAGGGTTCGGCACCGTCGCGCGCACGTTGATCGTGCCGGTCGCCGCATCGATCTGGTTGTTGACGAAGTCCACCGTGCCCGAATGCGGAAAGCCGGTTTCGCTGGCGAGGCCCACCCGCACTGGGTTGTCTGAGTTGGCGCGTTCGCCCCTGCGCGCGAGCTCGCGATAGCCCAGGAAGGACTGCTCGTCCGGCTGGAAGTAGACATAGACCGGGTCCTGCGAGACGACACTGGTGAGCACGGTCTGGTCGGCCTGGACGAGGTTGCCGAGCGTCAGCAGCGCGCGGCTAGCTCTGCCGGCAATCGGCGAACGCACCTCGGTGAAGTCGAGATTGAGCTTGGCGGTGGCCAGCGCCGCTTCGCCCGCATGAACGTCGGCGCTGGTCTGTCCCAGCGCGGCGTTGCGCGTGTCATAGGTGTCGACCGAGATCGCGGCGGTCTTGACCAGCGCTTCCGCGCGCTTGTACTGCTGCTCCGCGAGCTGCGCCGATGCGCGGGCGCGTTCGAGCTGGGCTGCCGCGCTGTCATAGGTGGCGCGGTAGGGACGCGGATCGATTACGAACAGAAGGTCGCCCGCCTTGACCATGTCGCCCT
>CAZILJ010000568.1:0-4027 GCA_964539915.1 uncultured Acidobacteriaceae bacterium
TATTTATCAGCATTCGATTTTACAGACTAGTCATATGACTAGTTAATGTAAGAAAAGCGAACGATCCTCTAGCTAAAGCCGGGCATTGAAGCTGTGCGCTTTCCGCGGCCCCCAAAGGGCGCTCTTCAACCGGCGATGGCTTTTCAGCTTGGGCAGTTTTCGGTTTGTTTACAGATTGCTGGACGTGCCCGTGATTTATTTGCGGAGTGCGGGTGAGGACGGGCAGCTATCAAGGGCCAGAACCGGCGGGCGGGGCGCCCCTGGGACAGCCGGCAGGATGCCCGCGCTAGGATTTCTTGCTGCGATAGTTGCGGGCGAGGGCGCCCGCCCACACCATCAGTGTTTGTAGATCGTGGTGTCGGGGTGGTAGTTGCGCCAGTCGAACCAGTAATCTTTGAGGGCGGGGACTCGATCGAGGCACTTTCCTTGTGACGGTCCGGAGATGGCGCAACCCTGGAAGTTCCACTCGCTGGCGGTCGTGGTGTCGAGCAGGAGCCAGGGCTTGGGTGAAGGCGGAGGCGCGGTTTGGGTCGCGGCTGGTGCGTCCGTTTTCGCGTCGGCTGTTTTTACATCATCTACTTTTGCAGCAGCTAGTTTCGCATCCACGACTCTTGAATCCGCTGAAGGGGCGGGTTTCGCCTCGTCCTTGGTCTCGCCTTCGTTTTCGCCTTTCAGGAAAAATTCGGCGTCCTTGCCATCGATTCGGCCTACGAAAACGCGGAAGGACTTGCCGTCGGGCCCCACCGCCACGAGAAGCGGCGTGCTGTGGACGCGGTCGACCACGGGCGATTGTTTGACGAGCGTGTCCCAGGGATAGGCGCGGCTGGCACCGTCGAGTTTCAGTCCGACAACGACGTCGCGAGACTTGAGCTCGGTTCCGGGAAAGCTGATCACAACGGGAAGCTTGGCCACCTCCGGTTCCCAATTGCTGTCGTACTCCTTCACATATTTCGGCACCGGCGCTAGCACCTCGCCGTCGGATACTTCCGACTTCCACTCGCCGAAGGTCAACTCGTCACTGAGAACAAGTTCGAGCGACGCGCCTTTGAGCGGGCCATAGATGGCTTTACCGGTGATCTGCTGCCACCAGGTGCCGGTCTCCCGATCGCGCATGAGGAAGTTCTGGTTGTTAATTCCGGCGAGATAAAAATGGAGCACCTTGCCGTTGACAGTTCTGGTCCACACCAGACCGGTGTGACAGAGCGTTCAATAGGTGACGGCCACCGGGATGCCTCCAACCACATCGTTCAAGATGTGGTGGTAAGCCATCTCACGGATGGGATAGGCGCGGGCGTCGGAGCCGTAGCGGATTGCCAGAATCATTTCTGATTTGTCGAGCTTGCTGGCAGCGGCAGATTCGAACTGCGCAGCCGGCACCGGATGAAACATCCACTCGAAATAGTTCAGGCGGGCCATGACTGCTGCGAACACAACCAGAACCATGGTGGTGGCAAGAATAATTTTGCGCCCTCGGTTGGCGCCGCCCCAGAGAAGGAACGCAAGTACGAGACAGAGCAGGGCGGCGCCGAACGTTCCCCAGGGTGCGCGCTGGAGGAGTGCCATCGCCAAAGCCAGCGCCGATGGAGTCTGATGATGGAATGGCCGGATGATGAAAGCTGGGACGAAAAACAATCCCATACCCACGAGGGCCGAGATCGTGAACAGGAACCACGGGAACGGGCGGGGAGCGG
This sequence comes from uncultured Acidobacteriaceae bacterium, assembly GCA_964539915.1. Taxonomy (GTDB): domain Bacteria; phylum Acidobacteriota; class Terriglobia; order Terriglobales; family Acidobacteriaceae; genus Sulfotelmatobacter. Next base: position 1,692 of record CAZILJ010000568.1, read on the forward strand.
ATGGCATGGCGTAGATTGTAACGAAATTAGTTTCAAGCGGGGAACGGGTGACTCTCTGTCGGAACGATACGAGAGTGAATTCTGAGGCGATCTGGTTCTGGCGCCGACACTCTGCGTTGCGAAACCCATGGGTTTCAGTCGGAAGCTGGCGTGCTGTTCGGCTGTAACGTGACCCAAGTAACTTGTCGGGTGGAACGGAAGGAACCTACGATGTGGAATAGATATGACTCTATCCGCTCTATTGGTCTGTGTTGACGAGGCATCGGCCCAACTGCTAGCTGGCGTGCTGAAAGAACTCAGCATTCGCTCGGAGTCTTGTCCGGACTTTGTGCGTGCAGGTATCCGGATGGCGCAAGAACGGTTCGACGTCGTGATCTTTGATGGACGGTCAACCAAGGAAGTGATTTCACTGCTGCGGGAAACGCGCCAGTCCCGGGAGAATGAGGCGACGCTCGCCATCGCGGTTCTGCCGGGGCAGGACAGTATCCGTGAGATTTTTTCATTGGGCGTAAATTTCATTCTTTATAAACCGCTGGGCTACGACAAGGCGTTGAGTACCCTGCGCGCGGCGCGGGCCGTCCTGGAACGGGACAAACGCAAGAAGGGCCGCGCCACGGTGCATGCGCACGCCACGATCGATTACGCGAACGTTGAGCGGGAAAGAGCAACGCTGATTGATCTCGCGGAAGACGGCATGTCGGTGCAGTTCGGGAAGAAGCTTCCGCCCGTAAATAAAGTGTATTTTCAGTTCAAGCTGCCGGGGCAGGCGGCGAATATTCGCTTGTCCGGTCAGGTGATGTGGCAGGACTGGAAGGGCCGGGCAGGAGTGAAGTTCGTCGACGTACCGAAGGCTTCGCGTCTCCTGCTGACGGAGTTTTTGGCCGCCACGCTGCCGAAAGAATCTTCACGAGAGCAATTTCCGGAAGTTACGGTGGAGATTGACGAGACGCTCGAACCGGCTGGGGTGGCGATTGCGGAGTTAAGCCATGGCGACCCGCGCGGACAAGAGAGGGAGCGTGAGTCGGCGGTTCGTGAAATTGCGAGCGCAGCGCCATCCGACGTCGATAACCGGCGCGTGCAGACGCGTTATGCTTGCCGGCTGGGCGCGGAAGTCTACCGCCCGGGAATTTCGGTTCCGCATCGTTGCTGCCTGACGGACTTGAGTTCGGGGGGATGCTACCTGGAGGTGTCGCTGCCGTTTGCGCTAAAGTCGGCGGTGGAGATCGTGGTGCGAACCTACGAAATGAAATTGCACTTGCGGGGAGCGGTGTTGACCTCTCATCCGGGCTATGGCATGGGCGTGGCGTTTGAATTGGACAACGAAGAAGAACGAGCAAACCTGAAAAAGTTGACTGACTTTGTGGCCGCGACTCAGCCGAACGAGTAGCTAAGCTAGCGAGCGGGCGCTGTTTCTTCCGCAACTGCCTTCCTGAAATAATCCAGGGATTTTCTCAGACCGGTTTCCAGATCGACTTTTGGCTCCCATTGGAGCAGCTGCCGAGCCTTGGTGATGTCAGGGCAGCGCTGTTTCGGGTCATCTTGAGGCAGGGGTTCGTGGCGAATCTGGCTCTTCGATCCGGTGATTTTCAAAACCATTTGCGCGCATTCAAGAATCGTGAATTCGTTCGGATTGCCGATATTGACGGGCAGGTGTTCGTCGGACTTGGACAGGCGCACGAAGCCGTCGATTTCATCGCTCACATAGCAGAAGCTGCGAGTCTGATTGCCGTCGCCGTAGACGGTGAGAGGCTCGCCGCGCAGAGCCTGCTTCATGAAATTGGGGACGACTCGACCGTCGTTGAGTTGCATGCGAGGTCCGTAGGTGTTGAAGATGCGGACAATGTGGGTATCCACCTTGTGATAGCGACGGTAGGCCATGGTCACGGCTTCGGTGAACCTCTTGGCCTCATCGTAGACCGAGCGCGGGCCGATGGGGTTGACGTTGCCCCAATATGTTTCCTTCTGGGGATGCTCGAGCGGATCGCCATAGCACTCGGAAGTGGAGGAAACAAAATATTTCGCGCCGTACTTGTGAGCAACGTCGAGGGCGTGAAATGTGCCGAAGGAACCGACCTTCAGCGTGGCGATGCCGTGATTGCTGTAGTCGACCGGGCTGGCGGGGCTGGCAAAGTGGAAGACGTAATCGACTTTGCCCACGTCGAATGGTTGGCAAATGTCTTTTTCCACAAACTCGAAACGGGGCTGGTTTATCAAGTGAGCGAAGTTGGCGCGTCGGCCGGTGAGCAGATTGTCGACGACAACGACATCCCAGCCTTCGGCGAGAAGAGCGTCGCAGAGATGGGATCCAAGAAAGCCGGCACCACCGGTCACCAGAG
>CAZILJ010000569.1:0-2104 GCA_964539915.1 uncultured Acidobacteriaceae bacterium
GACGGCTATCTGCCCCGAGTGCTGACGCGAAAGCACGCCCGCTACGGAACGCCATGGCTGGCAATCGTGGTTTCGGCCGTCATTTATGCTCTGCTCGCGTGGCAAAGCTTGGCCGAACTGATCTCCGTCTATATCTGGTTACGTTCGGCAACGACCGTATTGACAGTACTCTCCGCGTGGAAACTGCGACGCACGCAGCCCGACATTAGGCGCTCGTTCACGATTCCCGGTGGGGGTGCGGGACTGCTGTATGTAGTGGCCGCGCCAGTCGTAATGGCAATGGTGGCTCTGCTGGGCAGTGACCGGTTTGGATTCATTGGTGGGGCAATCGCCATTGTGGTCGGGCCACTGGTGTACCTGCTGGACCTTCGCTGCAGACATCCCGATTCTCGTCCGGCTTAACTCCGGTTCGCGACATTCCCTAAAGACTATGCGATAGCACTGCGGATCGCCGATCCATCCCCGAAACAGCTTCGAGCGGGTCTTAATCGTCGCAAATGGCCAAAAAGAACGGACGATTCGATTAGCTCACCCAGTCCAAAAACTTGTACCAAGCCCCCGCCAACGGCAGGAACCACGGTCGGCCGTTGTAGAAACCGAGCGGCGCGCCCGGGAACGGAATGCCCACAAATGGATTCTCTGGCTTGTCGCCAGCCATCAGTTCAGCGATTTTCTGGCCCTGATACGTCGCCATGGCGACTCCGTGACCGGCGTAGCCGACAGCGTAGTACATACCGTCCATCTGGCCAGCGTGGGGCATGATGTCGAAGGCGAAGTCGAGCGTGCCTCCCCAGACGTAGTCGATCTTCGCGTCACTGAGCTGGGGATAAACATCGATCATGCCTCGGCGCAGGATTTCTGCGCTCTGCCGGACCGTCTGGTCAGTCTCCGGGAAAAATGCGGCGCGCCCGCCGAACAGCATGCGGCCGTCCGGTGTGAGCCGGTAGTAGTACAGATAGTTCTTCGAATCGTAGATCATTCGGTTGCGCGGGCTGAGCTCTCGTGCCAGCTTCTCTGGCAGCACTTCGGTGGTGATGATGAACGATCCGATCGGAATCAGCTTCTTCTGCAAACCCGGCGTCACCTTGCCCGTGTATCCGCTAGTCCCGACGAAGACTTCTTGAGCCCAGATCTCGCGACGAGAGCCCGGGCCGCAGGATACAGAAACCTTCCATCCATTCTCGCCTTGGCGCGATTCGCGCTCGATCGATATGACACGCGTACGTTCCAAGATCTGTGCTCCGGCTTGCAGGGCGGCGCGCCCAAGTCCGGCGACGTAGCGGGCTGGATTGCACCCCGCGCTGACTTCATCCACCATGCCACCGAAATAGACTTTGGAGCCGATCTCCGAACTCAACTCGTTTTTCTGCACCACCCGCAGAGTGTGGTTAAATTCCCTCGCGATAACCTCCGCCTGGCGGGCGTAAGCATCGAAGTGTTTCTGCTTGCAGGCCACTTCGAGATGCCCGCAGCGGTGAAAATTGCAGTCAATTGTTTCTTCGCGGACGATCTGTTCCACACAATCCATCGAGGCGAGCGAGGCGGCATACATGCGCTGGGTCCGCTCGCGTCCATACATCGAGATGAGTTTGTTGACGCTCAGCTTCATCCCGGTGAGGACCATTCCGCCATTCCTGGAGCTTGCACCCCAGCCGATGGTTTCTGATTCAAGCACAACAACCTTCGCTCCGCGCTTCGTCAACGTGCGGGCGGCAGAAAGACCGGTGAAACCGGCGCCGATCACCGCTGCATCCACGGCCTCGGGCACGGGAAGTGCAGTGTCGACCGTGGGGAATTCTGCGGTTGTGAGCCAGTAATTCTGTTCTCGCAGGGGCATACCCTTGTGTCCCTCAGTGCCCTCAGTGGTGAAGGGTTGTTTAGACGCGCCTCGCCGCGGGCCAAGCGGCCTCGGCGAACCGAGCATTCTAGCGTAGCCGCGCCCAGCGGTACATGTACCTCGGGTCACCCGTTCGCTGCGTTTCGGTCCCCCTCGGTAATCTTGCCCCGGTTACTGCTTCGCCCTAGTCTGAAGAAGCATGCCTCTTCGCTGCCTCTTGTTTTCCTCGGACCTCGAAACGGCCGAGCCGATTCGCCAGGTACTATC
>CAZILJ010000570.1:0-4619 GCA_964539915.1 uncultured Acidobacteriaceae bacterium
CCTTTCTCAATCGTGATCTTCGCACGCAGCGCGTTCCCCAGGCCGTAGACAATGCCGCCCTGAATCTGCTGTTCAAGGATGCTTGGATTCACGACCTGCCCGCAATCGACCACCGCGACAACGCGATGTACGCGCGGTTGATCGTTCTCCATGGTGATCTCAACCACTTCGGCCATGTACGACGCGAAGCATCCGAAGCAGGCAACTCCACGATAATGACCGGGAGAAAGCGGCTTGCCCCATGCCGCTTTTTCGGCGGCCAGTTGCAGCACCGCGCGCATGCGAGCGGTGTGCCAGGTCGTGGTGAAATACGGTAAGTCCTGATCTTTCGCCAACAGATGCAAGCGGAACTGCAGCGGATCTTTGCCGGCGCCAAGCGCCAGTTCGTCGATGAAACTCTCCAGTGCGAATGCGGCCTGCAGCGCGTAGACAGAGCGCATCCATCCCAGCGGCACCGGCGTTTCCGCGAGCACATATTCGATCAGGTAGTTGGGTACTCCATACACAGGCCCGGCTTCGTCGGGCAGGTCGGGATCGACACCGTTCGGAACCGGCTGCCCTTTTTGCCCGCTGATCGAAGCGGCGATGATGCGATGCGTCAGTGCGACCGGGTATCCAGAGCCATCGACAGCGGCGCTGAGTTGATGCAAACTCGCGGGACGGTACGTGGAAGAGCGCATGTCATCCTCGCGCGTCCACACCACTTTCACCGGAGCATGGATCGCCTTCGACACGAGCGCGGCTTCGACGGCGTAGTCATGCTCGAGGCGCCGGCCGAATCCGCCGCCCATGAGGGTGACGTTAACTTTGACTTGATCGGGGTCAAGTCCGATGGCGGTCGCGACCGAGTCGCGGCAATCCTGCGGAACCTGCGTTGGAGCCCACAGTTCGCATTTCGTGCCTTGGAAATGTGCCGTGCAATTTCCCGGTTCCATGGGCGCGTGCGCCATGAAAGGCAAATGGTATTCGGCGGAAATGCGCCGCCCGGAAGCCTTCGCGGGATCTCCGGCTGCGTACAGGTTCGCGCCCTTCTTGGCCGCGGCTTGCTGCAGCGAAGCCATGACTGCAGCGGTATTGAGATCCTTGTTTGGGCCATCGTCCCACGTGACGTTGAGCACGCGGCGGCCCTCCATGGCTTCCCAAACGCTGTCAGCGACCACAGCGACGGCGGAGTCGCCGATCTTGCCGACGTAACTGACGCCGGAGATCTTCCTCGATTCCTGGTCATCGAACGCCGAGACTTTCCCGGCGATGGTCGGACAACGCGAGAGGACCGCGAGCTTCATTCCGGGCATACGGTAGTCGATGCCGAAGACGGCGTCGCCCGTTACCTTGTCGGGAGAGTCGACGCGCGGCAGCCGTTGACCGACGATCTTGTAGTCCTTGCTCTGCTTGAGCGTGACGTCGGTTGGAACTGGCAGCGTCGCTGCTTTGCTGGCCAGTTCTCCGTAACTCAAAATTCGATTGGTCGCAGTGTACTTGATGTGACCGTTCTCGGCCGTGCACCTGGATCGGGGAACGTTCCAGGTGAGGGCTGCGGCCGAAATGAGCATCTCGCGCGCTGCCGCGCCTGCTTTGCGCATGGGATCCCACGTAGTGCGAATGCTCGCGCTTCCTCCGGTGGTCTGATCGCCGAAGAGCGTGCTGGCTCCCGCCTGCTCGATTGCGATCTGCTTCCAATCCGCCTCGAGTTCTTCGGCCAGGATCATGGGGAGCGCAGTGCGCACACCCTGTCCCATTTCAGAGCGAGCGACTACGATCGTGACTTTGTTGTCGGGCGTGATGCGCAGATAGGCGTTGGGAGAGAAGGAATCCAGGTTGCCCGACGAGGACTTGTGAGGCAGATAGAAGCCGATCACCAGGCCAGCGCCGGCGGCGATTCCGGCGGTCACAAATTCACGGCGCGAAAGCGGGCTCATCGGGCGCCTCCAGTTCCCGCGGCACGGTGGATTGCTTTACGAATGCGCTCGTAAGTTCCGCAGCGACACAGATTACCGTTCATTGCCTGGGTGATCTGCTCGTCGCTCGGACTGGGCGTCTTGGCCAGGAGTGCGGCGGCGGACATGATCTGCCCCGTCTGGCAATAGCCGCATTGCGGAACTTCTTCCGCGATCCAGGCTTGCTGAAGCACGTGCAGGCCGTTGGCTCCGAGGCCTTCAATCGTCGTCACAGTTTTGCCTGCGGCTTGAGAAACAGGAGTCGAGCAGGAGCGAATCGGATTGCCGTCGACGTGGACGGTGCAGGCGCCGCAAAGTCCCGCGCCGCAGCCGAATTTAGTTCCCGTGAGTTGGAGACTGTCGCGGAGAACCCATAGTAAAGGCGTTTCCGGAGAGACGCTGACTTGCTTTTCACTGCCGTTAACGCGGAGCGTGAGGTTGGCCATGGACCTCCATTTGTGGTTTTTGAGAACGACACAACATGGTATCCAACCTGCCGGAAAAGGGGAATGGCAAAGGAACAGAGTTCCCGGCGTGACTGAGGGCTCTCGCCGGTTAGCCGGATCTTTTAGTGATTCAGGTTCGGCGCCATTTCTCGCGCGATCTCGATACCGATCTCTTCTGCGAAGGTCCGGAAGGTGGGGATCTCGTAAAGCCGCATTCCAATTTCCTGTTGCGGATAAGCTTCGGCATGCACGGATGCTGCGCCGTCTCTGACTGCCGTTTGTATCTTGGAGGCCATCGCAGGGTCGAAGCTCTCGGAGACGAACACGCTATTATCTGCCCAATGCTCCACGATCACTGGTCCTTCTTCGGTCACGATTTGTGCGGTAGAAACCGGGCAGTTGGATCCACTGCACGCGGACACCGACTGCGAGGTCGCAGTGTGATAACGCAATGCGACCGCAGTGGCGTAGAAGCGAGCAAACTGCTCGGCGGCTCGCGGCGTCTTCCATCGGGAAATGTAAACCAAGGCCAGGTCCGCAGTGGTCGGCGATGCCGTTCTGGCGGCTTTATCCTTGCGACGCAACGTCATATAAGCACCGCCTTGCCAGGCGGAAGAAATGTCGTCCGCATTCTTCCGTTCGCCGTACTGCTTCAGGAACGCGCGGACGTCGAGTTGACCGATGCCTCCTCGGTCGTAGACCTCGTACTGTTCGCCAAGCAGTGGTTTTAAATCTGGCAAATTTGTCGGTGGCAGCTTCTCTTTATTGATATAAGCATCGGGCTGCAACACCTCGTGCGAACTTCGCGGCGGTCGCGCAAAGGCGCCAGCGAATGCCATTTGCTTTCCGCCCTTGTGGAGCAACTCGCCCTCGAAGATCAGGCCCTCGTTGTAGGCGAATGTTCCCATCTCGCGCATGATCATGGGCGCATCGTGCATCATCTGGGAGTCTTGCACGGCTTTCACCGCAGGCTCTTCCATCGAGTAGAGCAATTGGGGAGTATCCGCCAGATTGTGTCCCGTAGGGGCGATAAGGTAGTCGACATACACCACCATGCCTTGGCCTTCGACCACAGCCTTGCGGGCGGCTGCGCCATCGTTATCGGTTTCCTGGTTCTTGGAACCTTTTCCCGGGGGCTTCGAAGCAGCCTTCATCCATTTGGCCAGATCATAGTTCTGATCCTGCAAGGCATGAGTAAGTTCGTGCGCCAGGATGGGTTCCTGGCGGTCCGGAGGAACCCAGTTCAGCATTGAGATGGTCTTGGTTTCATCGTCGTAGTACGCCGCCACCTGTTGTCCGGTGGACTTTACGAGAAACTCGCGCAGGTTGAACTCGCGTGGCAGGAAGCCGAGTTTCTTCATGCTCAGTTCGCCCTGGGCAAACCGCTGTGTGAACTCTTCCTTGGCGAGCGCTCCGCGGGCGTACTTTTCCACGTCGGCCTTGCCGACCAATCGTCTTTTTACGGAGGCATGCTTTGCCATTCCGCTGTCTTCGGCGGCGAAGGTGAAGATCCTGTCCACGGATTCGAAAAGCTTTTTCGTGTCAGAGTCGGTCATGCGAACTTCTTCCGTGGTGTCTTTGCGCAGCTTGCGGGCAACGTCAGCGAGGCTTGGCGAGGACGAATCCTCTTGGCTGAAGGCAAGCGCAGAAAATGACGCAAGGAAAGAAATCGCCAGGAAACACCAGCGTCGGCTCGACATGGTTGGCCTCACTCAGCAACGAGGAATGCGGTCTTCAAGAATTCTCGTTGAGCGAAGCCCGAGAGCCATGGCAAAAAGCTGAGAAAGGGCTTACGAAGGTAACCTACCGAAGCGGGAAAGGACGACTTGGCGATCTTTACTTCAGCTCCGCCAATTTCTGTGTGGCGAGTTGTCCCGCCTCGACACCCGGATTTTCTTTCTTGATCTGCTCGTACACTCGCTTGGCGTCGAGCGGTTGGTTGGAGTTCTGGTAGAGTTCGGCCAACTGCAACTGCGCCGTTACTTTGCTGACCGACGCAGTGGGCTTGTTGATCAGCTCCTGGTAGAGAACGACTGCTTCTTTGGTGCGGTTGGTCTGGCCGTAAAGCGAGGCGAGAGCCGACTTGGCTATGGCGGCGACTTCGCGGTTGCCCGCCGAAGCCACCTGCTTGAAGCTACGCTCGGCAGCTGCGTTGTCGGACAAGTGGGTCGCAGTCACTCCCAGAAAATAATGGGCCATGTCGGCGGTGCGGGTATGCGGATATTTGTCGACGATA